>CAYMRN010000053.1:0-8422 GCA_964392855.1 uncultured Sphaerochaeta sp. | reverse complement strand
ACCGCTGATGCTGTTCGCAAGAACCTGAAGCACTTCCACGACCAAGATGCCGACTACTATATCATCCTCAGTGGAGACCAACTCTACAGGATGGACATCCAAGAGATGCTTGATCGTCACATAGAGAGCGGTGCTGAGCTTACCATCGCATCCAAGCCCATCAGCCGTGAACAGGCCACTGGATTGGGCATCCTCAGCTGTGACGAAGAGGGTATCATCAACAAGTTCTATGAGAAGCCTGCAAGTGACCTTGATATCTCCGAATATAGGGTATCAGAGTCCTTCATGCAATCATCCCTGGGCAAGAAGGTAGACGCATCCAACGAATATCTTGCAAGCATGGGCATCTATGTCTTCAATGCTAAGACGATGGAAGAGGTACTCAACAACGACAAGACAGACTTTGGCAGGGAGATCATCCCCGGTGTGATCGACAAAAGAAGAGTCGCCACATTCCTTTTTGATGGTTTCTGGGAAGATATCGGAACGGTAAAGGCGTTCTATGATACGAACCTCGACCTGGCTTCCATCAATCCACAATTTAACTTCTACGATGAGGAGATGCCGATTTACACGCACCGTCGTCACCTGCCGGCAACCAAGGTAAACTTCTGTAACATCAGCTCGTCCTTGACCTCTGAGGGCTCGATCATAACCAATGCGTATATCGTCAACTCAATCATCGGTGTACGCACCCTGATCGAAAGCGGTGCCTCCCTGGATGGCGTATACTGCATGGGTGCATCCTACTATGAGACAGAAGAGGAGAAGCAGGAGAACCTCCGCAAAGGGATTCCCAATATCGGCATAGGAAAAGGAACCATCATCAGGCGAGCCATCATTGACCAGAATGCCCGTATCGGTGATGGATGCCGTATAGGTATTGATGATATCCCTCGCAAGGAAGGGGACTTTGCGATGTACTCGATCCATGATGGAATCATTGTCATCAACAAGAATGCTATCATCAAGAATGGATCGGTCTTGTAGGGATACGAGAAAGAATCAAAAGAAAAAGAAAAAGAGCATGGAAAAGGGGTTTGCAGAGATGCAATCCCCTTTCTTTTTGGCTTGCAGTAGCCGAGTTACCAAGCTCAAGCTATGCGTTTAGATAATCGTCGAAACACCTATGAAGAGCCATGCCCAGTCATGCTAAAGATAGGGGTTGTCTACCCTACTCCTCTTCCTTCTTTTGCTTCTCACGCTCGGTGAGTTCTTTGGTAATAGCCTTGGCTTTGCCCTCAAGCTTTTCCTTTTTGGCACTATCGTCTCCCTTCTTTAAGGAAGCGATCTCTTTTTTCAGCTTCTCAAGCTCTTGGCGCAAATCTTCTATCGACTGCGCTTCATCAGCCTTGTCAAAGACCTTCTCCTCGATAACCTGCTCTTCGGTAGGCTTGGCCTTGCCTTGCTTGGTCGCTTTGGGGATATACTGATCCCCCTTTGCAAACTCCCTCCTGTCCATGAGATTTGGAGAGGCTATCTCTATTCCCTTCTTATGCAGTGTTTGCAAGACTGCCTTATGCAGCTCGCTGCTCTTGCTAAGGCGCTCGGTCGGTTCCTCCAGCAGCCCGTACAAACGGTATCGGATAGCATGGTCAAGAAACTCCTCAATAAAGACAAAGGGGTCGCCAAGCTTACAGGAAAGGGCGGCTTCCTTCAGGGCATCCTCAGCCTCCAGGCTGTCCACTGAGTAAGCAAGGGACACAGCAAGGCTGATGAACGTCCCGTCCCGCCTGGTGACTTTAACAGCCTTTTGCGCCAACAGGAGATTGGGGAGACTGATCACATCCCGGTTGACCTGCTGTATCTCGGTGTGGAAAATACCAAAGTCCGTCACCCGCCCGATCATATCATCAACCTCTATGAAATCCCCACCTCTGAACTCATGCATCATCCTCAGCATGATTCCAGCCATCGCATTGCCTACCAGCGTTGTGGAGGAGAGGGCTATGATGGCACTGAACAATATTCCCAGGACACTGAGAATCTGGTTTTTCACTTGGTGATCCAGGGGCAAGAGTCCAATTGCCAGGAAAAGCCCCAGCAAGGCAATGCCAGCAGTAAGCAGCTGTCGCTGATAGGGCCACTTCTTTGTGCTTTCCAGCGTATTCCTGAAAAACAGGCGTACAAGAATGATCAGGACAACAGTTCCGACAAAAACAATGAAAGTGGTAAGATACGAGAGTATGCCATCCATACAGACCTCCAGAACAACATGTGTAGGTAATGATACAGCACAGGGAAAGCAAAAGAAATCCTTGTGCTGTACAAAAAAACCGGAGGTCCTGCCATCGGTCTCTTATGGTAATCTACTCATGTACTGCTGTCTGGGAGGCCTCCATACACTGGCCACCCTCCTGGCTTCTTGATACGCGGGATGCAGCAAACATGAAAAGGCCAGCTATAAGAGAGGAGCCTGCAAGAAACAGGAATCCACTGCCCAAGGGGGTATATTTTACTATTGCACCCATAAGGATAGGAAACAATGCCCCTCCGATTCCACAACCGGAACTTATCAAGCCAATTACACTGGCTGTTTTTTCGGGATACAAGCCTGCGGCCAAACTCATGATATATGACCATATCGGCCCATAGCTGAACCCTACCGCCCCACACAGGAACAAGAATAGGTACTGGCTCTCGCTTAGGTAAAGGGCAAGGAAAACCAGTGCTATAAGGGCAAACCTAAACAACAGCTGCCTGTAAAGGTTTTTTGAGGAGAGGCTGCTCAATATCCTTGAGATGGCCATGCTTGCCCAGTACAGGGATATTGCATACGTGCCCAGAGAAGAAGAATACGACTCATGGAAAATGGATTCGGTGAAATACCCGAATCCGTTTTCAAGGCCGACATAGATGATCATGATAACGAAATACATGACAAAGAGCTTTGATTTGACAAGGGAGAGATCGACAATCTTTGCAGAGGAGTGAGAAAGTACCACCCTGAAACCAGATTCGAACATCAGCATGAAGACGGATATGATGCAGATGCCCCCGCTGACAAAAAACACCCATCGCCATGCTGGCAGCAAGCGCGATGCGAATAAGGGGGCAATGACTGCACCGATGCAAAGAAATGCCTGGCTGAGGTTCATGTAACGATCGGCATCCTTGCCATACTGGTCACTGAGCAGGGCGGTGCAGACACTTTCCGCTACCCCATATCCAGAACCGACCAAGAAAAACCCTATAAGCGTCAACAACAGCCAACGGGAGCTTCCTACAAGAAAAGTCCCAAGACAAAACAGACACATGAATATCATGAGAATACGTTTCTTTCCTATCTTGTCTGCAATCTTGCCAAATACAGCAGGCATGACGATAATGCTCAAGTATTGAGTAGAGACCAAAAGCCCCATCGATATCTTCCCAAGGGAGAAATATGAGGACATCTGCCGTACCACCGCTTGGAAACCACCCATCTCAAACCCGATGGAAAGCATTACCATACAAGAGAGGACAACTTTTGTATCAACACAGTGCTTTTTCAAACCTTTTCATCCTTGTGAACCTATTCTAAAGAGGAGACCCCCCGAACTTTCTTCGTATTGTCTTACTTGCTGTCATGAAAGAGAAAGCCTCTGACAGTAAAGATTATTGTCAGAGGCTTTCACAGCAATCATCTATACATCCTGGAGCATACAGTACAATCCATGGCCTGTGGGAGAAACAAACTTACGCATCCCCATGAAGTCAGCTCAGTCGTGCTTTGAGTTTGAATCGATGAGGACAACCACTACCAGGATTATACCCTTTACAACCCACTGCCAGTAACTGTTGATACTCATCAGGATCATGATATTCGATATCACTTGTAGAAACAGGGCACCGATTACCACTCCAAAGACCTTTCCCCTACCACCGGTAAGGGAAGTGCCCCCAAGGACAACGATGGTCATGACGTCAAACAACAAGTTCTCTCCGATTCCGACGTTTCCGCTCAAGGTCTTGGAGGTCAGTCCCAACGCCCCGACACAGGAGAGGATAGCACTGAAGACAAACGCAAGGACGCCGATGAACTTCACATTGATTCCGGAGAGCTTACTTGCCTCAACGTTTCCGCCCACTGCATAAAAACTTCTTCCCAATTCTGTGTGTTGGGTAAAGATATGGAGTGTGATCGCTACAATGAGCATCAGAATGACAGGAAAAGGGATGAATCCGATATATCCAGCACCAAGAAAGTTAAAACTATCAGGAAGGCCAGAGATGGGAAGTCCTTTAGAGTAAATGAAATAGATACCCTTGATGATATTCATAACTGTCAGCGTGGCGATGAAAGAAGGCATATGCCCATAAATCGTCAGCAACCCATTTATGATGCCGACGGAAATTGACAACGCAAAGACAATGACTATTGCCCAAAATATAGGAACCCCAGCATTGACAACCAGACCGGCAAAGAAAATGGATGTCATGCCTATGATGGATGTGATGGACATATCCATGTTGGCAATCAGGATTACAAAGAACTCACCCAAGGCAATGATAGAGATGAACGAAGCCTGCCTGAGAATGTTCATTATATTATCAGTAGTCCTGAACTTGGCAGAACTCAAACAGCTGATGGCCACCAAAAAGATGAAGAGGAATAAAATCATCCATTCATTGAAGAAAGATTTGAAACCTCCCTTAAACTTGTTGCTTTTCGCTTCAAATGCTTTCACGTCAATCATTTCTCTTAACTCCTAATAGATCATGGATTATTACTTCTTGTCTGATATCATCGCCCTCGACAACATCCATCACTTTCCCTTCGTACATGACATAGACCCTGTTGGACAAACCAATAATTTCCTCAAGCTCAGGAGAGACCAGCACCACTGCCTTCCCCGCTTTCGCCAACTCATTGATGAGAGAATAAATCTCAAATTTAGCACCAATGTCGATTCCCCTTGTAGGCTCATCCAACAAGAAGACATCACAATTTCGCAACATCCATTTGGCAATTACAATTTTCTGCTGATTACCACCTGAAAGCTTGCTAACGCGCTGCCACAAGGAGTAATATCGCAAGTTCAGCCTCTCGTTTATTTCAAATGCTGCTTCTGCTTCCTTCTGATGGTCTTGGAATATCTTCCACTTCTTGAATCTTCCCATCGAAGGCAACGTCGTATTGTCCTTTATGTTAAAAAGCATATTCAATCCCAGCAATCTTCTTTCGTCAGGGACTACTCCAAGCCCCAACTTGATTGCTTGCTTGGGATTTTTAATCTTTACAGGAATTCCTTTTATCAAAACCTCTCCCGCGCTGACCTTACGGTTACCATAGATGGCATGCAACAATTCAGTCTTGCCAGCACCGAGCAATCCAGAGATGCCTATGACCTCTCCTGCTTTTACTTCAAGGGAGACATCATCAAATGCATTGGGTGAGCTAAGACTTCTGACTTCGAGTATAGTTTCTCCAAAATCAGTGTTTTTTTCAGGATAGACATTCTTCAGCTCTCTTCCAATTATCATCTTAACCAGTTGCTGCTTGTTGATTTCCTTTACATATCCACTATTGATATATTTTCCATCACACAAAACTGTATAGCTATCACAACATTCAAAGATCTCATCCAACCGGTGCGAGATGTAGACAATACCTATCCCCCGGGCTTTCAGCAGACCTATCACCCTGAAAATATTCTGGATTCCCTCTTCTTGCAGAACGGCAGTCAGTTCGTCCAAAATCAAAACCTTCGGGTCGTCCAACATTGCCTTTGCCAACTGAATTATCTGTTTTTCAGCTGTACGCAAATGTTTTACCTTAACACTGAGATCAACTTCACACTGCAGGTATTCAAGGATTTCCTCCCCTTTTTGCTGCAGCTTCTTCCAATCGATAACCGGACCTTTTTTTTCATAGCGACCTATGAACATGTTCTCCAGTCCGCTCAAATCTTCCATCAGCTGAAATTCTTGGTGCACAATGGCTATGCCCAAAGCACGAGACTTCCTTACAGAGTAAGAAGGGATGCTAATCTGTTCTCCCCTTACGTACAATTCACCTTCGGACATTTGGTTGTCACCAATAATACATTTCGACAGGGTAGATTTACCTGCTCCATTTTCTCCTACAAGTCCATGACACTCTCCTGCCAATAACGTAAAGTCTACATTATCAAGAGCACGAACCCCGGGGAAAATCATGGTACAATTCTTTACTTCAATGAGTTTCTCTGCATCCATTCTTTCCTCCATCTCCTACAGCCACAACCAACCGAGGGCTTCTATCCCAGAACATATGATATCGGTATCCGGATTTTCAGGATGCCTGATGTTGTGAATCAACCGTTTGATTTCATGATACGGGAACATGCAACTCTTAACCCCTGTCTCACTTACAGGGTTAATATCAAAGAACATCTCCTTAGCAATGGCGAAATCTTTTTCGTTGTAATAGAGTATCTCATCCAAAATAGCATCTTTCTTCACTGGATCAGACTCTTTTTCATATCTGAGTGAGGCAAGTACCATTTCATATATCACCGAATTCCGCCTCTCAGCATTCAGCAGCTTGCTGAAATGAGGAGCCCAATACCGGAGCTTGTCTGTGTGTTGGCAAGCGTGGAGCAGTTCAGTGATCATTTCCTTTAGCTTGGGATGTTTCTTTTTGGCCTTTTCAATCGTGGGTATGTCACTTTCCCTGATCTTATTCTTCTGGAAAGGGAAAGGAGTTGTGTAAAAGGGCATCTGACTCTCATGAATTGTCAGGATGTTCCTCATCACATAGAGGACTTTTTCACCCAGCTTTCCGAAATTCAATTCACAAGCCCTAAGGTAGAACTCTTCAGGGTCCATCTTAGAACCCCAGCCATAGTTACCATGGGCAAAATGGTGTAGGAACAGCCCATACCATTCAAACATGAACCCATTGATCCCATGGACCCCCATGTCGATGCTACCCATGTGCTGGACGATATCAGTCTCTATGACCTGCTCGTTCGTCTCATCCTCATATCTGATCATATTGGAAGCAAAGGTACGGTAGAGCCTGCCCATTGTAGAGGTTATGGAGTTTGCCTCAGTATCCCTACCCCATATGTGCTCCTTACCGAAAGCCTCAACCCATTTGGGGAATTCCGTCTCAGGCACATACAGGCCTGGGGCCCAAAACAGATTGATCCCCTTGGGCATAGCCCGTACACACTCCTCTAGGAATTCAGGATCTTTCTCCAGCGGCGGCTGTCTAAAGGCCCGTATTCCCAGCACTATGTCCGGATTTACTTTTTTTACTTTCTCCCAGATTTGGTTCAACAGCCAGATGTTCGCCTCATGTTTCGCTTCAATGGGAGCTGCGGCCTTCTCTCCCCACCGATTTGCACATGCGTCACATTCGCAAAACCAGAACCCCTCTTCACTCTCTTCCAGGGAGAATCCATCAAAGCCAAGGGAGGCTATCCGTTCCATCGAAGAGAGTATGTACTCAACATTATCCTCATTGCTCAGGCAGAGCGAATCAAAATCATTTAAAAACTGGCTTGAATGCGGAGGAGTCATCCTAGCCTCCGGATGCTTGATAGAATACCCCCCGTTGTAGGAGTTCAGCCCCACATAGGCAAAGAAGGAGAATCCCATCGAATGGCCGAGGTCGATCAGACGATCAAGATAGGGCTTTTCGATATTGGGATGGGTATACCTGACTTGTAGCCAGGAATCATTCTCTGCGTTCCAAATTTCAATGGGGACATTTCTCAGTACGGTCTCAGGATATTGCTCGAACTCAAAAGGCCAGTACCCATACATTACCATGTTGAACTGGTTGATCTTGTTGTCCAAGCTGATGTTCAAATACTCAACCCACTTCTCATAGTCCCATAGCTGAGAATCGAATCCTATCCTTCCATACCCTGCATACCAGGAAAAGGTGGTGGCCACTGCCCGCACCGCTACAGAGGGCCAATCAACTATCTCACAGCAAGGCAGGACAAAGGAGCCCTCCTTTTCCTCCAACAACATCTTGAGGGAGGTCAGAGCATTGATATAGCCGACTTTTTGCTCGTAATACAGCTGTATCGTTTCATCTTCAATCTTGAGGCAATAGCCTTGGGCCTTGAACAGTTCAGGGTTATCAGATGTCCTGCCTTCCAGTGTAGGGTGCAGATATATGGCCAGGCTTTCAGTCTCGTCATCAACAAACATTGTTTGATAATTCCAAAAACGGGTTTTTGCAATCTCAAGCAATTCTGTATCATGTGTATGTATCCGTAATTTTTTAAACTCTTTTGAAAAGCTATGCCTGTCAACAAGTTTCTTTGGTTCCGGTAATAAGTTGATCATACTTCACCTTTACTTGTGCATGATAAAAATGATTGGGTAGAGGAAAAATCCTCCACCCAATTCCATACTCCAAGGTCTTACAGCCAAGACCAGTTCTGCCAATCGTAATCAGCAACATTTGCAGGGGTGATGGCCTCTGGCTTAGGAAGGT
>CAYMRN010000052.1:0-8477 GCA_964392855.1 uncultured Sphaerochaeta sp. | reverse complement strand
TCATCAAAGATGACCCTCTTCTGATCTCAATCATGGAGAAAGCTCTCGCATCCTTCACTCCCCAAGAGCTGCAGACCATCACCTTAGAGGCAACTAGTCAGGTCGAACGCATCATCACCCCCGCCTTGATACTGGATGCATTTGGGCAAGAGATCCTTCTTGCCGCACTAATCATCATAACAATCCTGGTTGCAGCCCTATGCAATATGCAAAGGTCATGGGCGAACCTGAGCCTTGAGCGAAAAAAGTTCAAGAACCGGTTCCCTTCACCAGAAACGCAACAGGCAGCGAAAAAGAAGCTGGTGAACCATCTGGCGTCTCAGAGCTCAACCGAAAGAAACACCATACTACAGATGACGATTCCCTGGGGGAAGGACAACTATTGTAGAATCTCAGCCAGACAAGTCTCCAGGTAAAAAAGGAAAAGACACAACATAGATAGGGAAACTGCAGGTCATCACTGGAGAGGTGGAAAAGCAGAACCTACTGAAGGATTTAGCCCAGACTGACGGACTTACAGGGCAACTCAATGCTGATACGACCCGTCTTTGCATACAAGATCGCCTCCAGGACAAAGACCCCTCTGAAACAGATTTCTGCATCCTCTTCGACCTTGATACCTTCGTACACCTCAGCCCTGACATCATCAGCAGGGTTGGAGGTGATGGGTTCGGCATCTATCTGGTGGCGATCGAATCAGAGGAAAATACCCTACCCTACTGCAACAGCCTCCCGGAAAGGGTGAGATTTAAGCTGCACACAGAAGGGGTGGCCATCAGTCTGGGAGCCTCCAAGGTCAGGGAAAAAGATACGTTTGCAACACTCTTTGCCCGTGTTGACCAGGCATTGTCCCAAGCGAAGCACAAGGGCAAAAACAGGATAGAGCTTGTAGACTCTGAAACTCCTACCGGCACCGGTGAGGCTGCTACTGACCCGAGGTTGCAATGAGGCCATGGAGTATATTCTATGGCTTTACTATGATATCATAGTGTGTAGAAAGACCTGTTGTCACCTCTATCAGGACCAAGGGTTATGAATGGACTTTGAACTTGGCATTTTCCTTGTTTCCATCGCAAACAGCAGGGAAGAGCACAATAATTGCGGTGGCCAATACATTTTCAGTTTTTTTCTTGAATATGTTGCAATCTGTTGTATTATTACTAGTGAAATGGCGAACAAGCCTACTACTTCCAGCCGCACCCTTCAGGAATATCCAGAAAGCCCAGAAAGTAGTACGATGACAAAATATAGTTAGTTGGCTTCTCGGAAGAAGGAGGAAAGCAATGAACATACTAGGGAAACCCTTGAACAGAGTCGATGCCAAAGAAAAAGTCACGGGTAAAGCGAAATATACAGGGGACCTGGTAAGTCCTCATGCCCTTTTTGCCAAGGTGCTGCACAGCACCATCGCAAATGGGCTTGTCCTGTCTTTTGACCTGGAGGAGGCATGGAAGGTCCCGGGTGTGGTAGACATCGTCACCTGTTTTGACGTGCCTGACATCCAGTTCCCCACAGCAGGGCACCCCTGGTCAACTGTCAAAAGCCATCAGGACATTGCAGACAGGAAACTTCTCAACACCCGTGTCCGCTTCTATGGAGACGACATCGCCGCTGTCATTGCAGAGGATGAGCTGTCGGCAAATGAAGCGGTGCGCAAGATCAAGGTCGAGTATGAGGAGTACGAACCCCTGCTTTCCATCGAGGCCGCCATGGCCCCAGGAGCCCAGGCGATCCATGAGGAGAAGCCAGACAACGTCGTGGTGCGCTCCTCCTATGAGGTAGGCTCCTTTGAAGAGGCCATCAAGGAAGAGGGCCTCATCAAGGTTGAAGGAGACTACGATACACCCATCGTACAGCACTGCCATATTGAAAAGGCTTCCTCCTTTGCATACATGGAGAGCGGAAAGATAGTGATAGTCGCAGCAACCCAGATCCCTCATATCGTGCGCCGAGTCTGCTCCCAGGCCCTTGGTGTCGGCTATGGGGATATCAGGATTATCAAGCCGTATATCGGTGGAGGATTCGGCAATAGGCAGGATGCCCTCACTGAGCCCCTGAACGCTTATCTCACCACCCGTGTCGGAGGGAGGCAGGTCCGCCTGGAGTATACCAGGGAAGAGACCTTTGCCTGCACTCGCGTACGGCATGCCATGAAGTTCCATATCGTATCGTACGTCCGTAAGGATGGCAGCTTTGCAGCAAGGTCCATCGAGGCCTACTCCAACCAGGGGGCCTATGCTTCCCATGCACACGCCCTGGTTGCCAATGCAGTAAATGGCTTTCGCATGATGTACCCGGTCGGGGCCATCAAGGGTGAGGCTTACACAGTCTATACCAACCTGCCGACAGCGGGTGCTATGCGTGCCTACGGGATCCCCCAGATTGGATTTGCCCTTGAGGCTCATGTCGATGACATCGTCCGGAAGACCGGCTTTGACCCTATTGCCTTCAGGAAGCAGAATATGATGAAGCTCGGCTTCATCGATCCGATCACCACCATCCAGTGCCATTCCACCGGCCTTTCCGAGTGCATCGATATTGGAGAGAAGCACCTCAACTACACTGAAAAACGCGCAAGGTATGCCAAAGGGACAGGGCCGGTGCGAAGGGGTGTAGGCATGGGCATCTTCTGCTACAAGACAGGGGTCTACCCCATCAGCCTGGAGACAGCGGCATGTCGCATGCTGCTCAACCAGGATGGGTCTTTGCAACTACAGATGGGGGCTACGGAGATTGGCCAGGGAGCCGACACCGTCTTTGCCATGATGGCAGCTGAGACTGTAGGACTGAGCATGGATAAGATCCATGTGATAAGCAAGCAGGACACTGACGTCACCCCCTATGATACAGGAGCGTATGCTTCTCGGCAGACCTATGTCTCAGGCATGGCGGTAAAAAAGACTGCCCAAGTGTTCAGGAAGAGAGTGCTTGAGTTTGCAGGCTTTATGCTGAACAAAGACCCTTGGGACCTTGATATCAAGGATAACTATATTGTCCATACGAACAAGGACGAGCAGCTGCTCAGCGTACAGGCTGTGGCCGAGGAGTCATGCTACAGCCTGACCAACTCAACACATATCTCAGCTGAGGAGTCGCATCACTGCAGTGACAACACCTACTCCTTTGGTGTCTGTTTTGCCGAGATTGAGGTTGATATCCCCATGTGTAACATCAAGGTGTTGGATATCATCAACGTCCATGACTCAGGAAGGATCATCAACCACCAGACTGCCGAGGGGCAGATACATGGGGGTATGAGCATGGGCCTTGGATACGGCCTGTATGAGCACCTGGACTTTGACCAGAAGACCGGGCGGATGCTCAATGACAACCTGCTTGATTACAAGCTGATGACACCGATGGACACCCCTGACCTGCATGTCGCATTTGTAGAGACGGAAGACCCGACAGGGCCGTACGGCAACAAGTCCCTGGGAGAACCACCTGTCATCCCAGTCGCACCAGCTATCAGGAACGCTATGCTTAATGCCACAGGGGTTGCAGTCAACTCAATCCCTCTCAACCCTGAGAAACTGTTCTATGCAATTCGAGAAGCGGGACTTATCAAATAAAGGAAGACGAGCATGTACGATATTAAGAACTTATATGAACCGAAGAGTGTGCAAGAAGCATTGGAGTTGAGAAAGGAACACCCAGAAGCATTGGTACTCGCAGGAGGAAGTGACATCCTCATCCAGATACGCGAAGGCAAGCTTGCTGGATGTGACCTGATCAGCATCTTCGCCCTTGATGAGTTGCGGGGCATCTGCCTTGAGGATGACGGCACGCTTCTGATTCGGCCGCTTGCCAGCTTTACCGATGTGGTGATGCACCCCCTTATCAAGGGGCATATGCCAGTCCTGGGTGAAGCGGTGGAGCAGATCGGAGGCCCTCAGATCAGAAACATCGGCACCATCGGGGGAAACATCTGCAACGGGGTGACCAGTGCAGACTCTGCAGGCACATTCAAGGCCTATGATGCGATGCTTGAAATCGCTAGCCTCGAGGGAACTCGAGTCCTACCCTATGCAGAATTCAATATCAGGCCGGGTAAGGTCGACCTGAGACCCGGGGAGATCCTCACAGGCATTCGCATACCCAAAACAAGTTATGAGAATACCTACGCACATTTCATCAAGTATGCGATGCGCCGTGCAATGGATATCGCCACCTTGAGTTGTTCGGTAAACGTAAGGCTTACCGCAGACAAACAGAGCGTTGACAGGCTGCGCATCGCCTTCGGCGTTGCGGCACCTATTCCCATCCGAGCTCGTACGGCAGAAGCGAGTGCCAACGGGCATCTGCTCAATGCAGAGCTCGTCGACAAGATAGCCGAGGGTGCCTTGGCTGACGTCATGCCCAGGACAAGCTGGAGAGCTTCCAAGGAGTTCAGGCTCCACCTGGTAGAGGAGCTCGCAAGGCGTGCAACCATCACATCCATCGAAAAGGCTGGAGGAAAGATCAATGGCTAGGAGAACAGTAACATGCACCATAAACGGTGTGCTAAGGGAATATTCGGTTGACGTACGGTCATCTCTTTCCGACATGCTTCGGGGACAAGGCGGACTGGACAGCATCAAGCATGGCTGCGACGTGGGTGAGTGCGGAGCATGCACCGTCCTCATTGACGGGCAACCCTTCAACTCCTGCATCTATCTTGCAGTCTGGGCTGAAGGGAAGACTATCCTGACCCTGGAAGGCCTCTCAGACAAGAAGGGAGCCATATCGGACATCCAGCAGGCGTTCATCGATGAAGGGGCCGTCCAGTGTGGTTTCTGCACCCCCGGCTTCATCATGGCCTCCATTCCCATCATTGCACGTGATGAGGTGGCAAGCCGGGATGAGATCCGCAAGCAGGTTGCAGGCAACCTCTGCAGATGTACAGGCTATGACAAGATCATCAACGCTATTGAGAAGACCCAGCATAAGAGGATTGAGGAGAAGAAGGCGAAATAGCAGCTCTTCCAAAATATCGCTTGCCTCATTGGCACAATCATGGAAAAAGCACAGTGCACCCTTTGGTGTACTGCGTTTTTTCCCTTACAATACGTGTTTGTTCCTCACTGACCTTGAGCTGGAAAACGAATTCGTATCCATCAAGTGACTGCAATCTACCCTTACCCTACTCCTCTGCGACCCACATCCGCGCTTCATGATTATTCACAAGATATGGCATTACGTAGCAGCCATTTCTTGATTTTTAAAGGATGTGTCTGGGGTTATGTATAACTATTCGTATCATGCCTCTGCATAAGCGCTTATATTATGGCTTGGAGCGACTAAGCCTCTACGATTTTCCTTTGTTACTATGATAACATGGGCTATACTACAGATAAATCTATCACTAGCAAAAGAAGGTTGTGTATGAAAAACGAAACGCAAAAAAGGGTAAGAGGGCCTTTGGGATGGTATTTTAACTTCAACCTGCTGTACAGAATTCTCATAGGACTGGTTCTAGGTGCCATACTGGGCCTTGTCTTCAAGGAAAAGATCCTCTGGATCGCTCCTTTCGGAGCACTGTTCGTCCGTTTGCTAAAGATGATTATGATGCCCATCATCCTTTCGACAATTATTGTAGGGGCATCATCAGTAAGCCCTGCAAACCTGGGAAAAACAGGGATTCGAATCATCGCCCTATACTTGGTGACCTCTGCCTTCGCTGTCCTCATAGGGTTGGCAATGGGGGCAATCTTCAGGCCAAGCGCCGATCTGGCAATCCTTGCAGCAGATGCTGCAGGCAAACAAGCTGCAGCCGTACCTCTTTCAACTACACTGCTAAATATCGTTCCTACAAGCTTTGCTCAAGCGGTCGTTAATGAGAATGTCCTCCCTGTGATATTCTTCGCACTGCTGTTTGGCATAGGGATCTCCTATTTGCGTGTCTCTTCTGATGAGCGCTCAAAGAAACTAGGGAATGTGGTTTTCGATTTCTTCGATGGGATATCCACCATCATGATGAAGATGATCGGTGGCATAATGGAATATGCACCCATTGGCGTGGTAGCCCTCGTAGCAGAAGTCTTTGCAAAGAATGGTTCAAAGGTAGTAGGCTCTTTGGGTATTGTCACCCTGGCAGCCTTCACAGGCTACGCCATCCATATCGTCATCGTGTACCTTGGCCTGATCGCATTGAGCAAGCTCAGCATCAGAGGATTCATCCATGAGGCTAAAAACCCGTTTATAACCGGTTTTGTCACCCGTAGCTCCAACGGGACCTTGCCCGTTACCATCAAGGCTGCAGAAAACCTTGGGATACGGAAAGAGGTCTATTCCTTCTCCTTGCCCCTAGGGGCGACCATCAACATGGATGGTACGGCGATCTACCAAGGGGTATGTGCAACATTCATAGCCCTCAGCGTAACTGGACAGGGCTTCAGTCTTGCACAGATGGGCTTGATCATAGTGACGGCAACCCTTGCATCAATTGGGACGGCAGGGGTCCCTGGAGCGGGCGCCATCATGCTCCTGATGGTTCTCGATGCTGTCGGGCTTCCTGTCATCGCTGGAACCCCAATAGCCGGAGCCTACGCAATGATCCTAGGAATCGATGCTATCCTCGACATGGGAAGGACAGCCTTGAACGTAACGGGCGACTTAACCTGTACGACTGTTACGGCAAAGATGCTTAATGAACTCGATACAACCGGATGGAAGCACAGCAAAGGATAACGTCTGGCTTACCTGTCAAAGGGGTGCTGGATTTTTGCCAGCACCCCTTTTTTATTCCTTGGGTCCAGTAATGGTACAATAGAGAATCTCCATTGTAAGCTTGCATGAATTGTTTTCCAAAACAAGCTTTAGGCGGTTTACCATGTTTTGTCAGCTCCAAAACACTCTTGTTTGCCCCCTGCTAGTGTGATACCGTTTCCTATAGCAACACAAACATCTCTATAGGGTGGTAACAGTATGTGGTCGATTCTTCCAATTCTCCTATTGTTCGTATTGGGCTTTATCCTGCAACGTTCAAAAAGTTTTTCCGAGGCGACGATAGCCGGCATAAAACGCATTGTCTCAGACCTGGCTCTGCCTGCCCTGATGTTCCAGGCTTTCTCCACACTGGAGATAGAGAGCACCTACCTCCTCTTGGTGGTAACCATCTTCATAGTGTGCCTCCTGATGGTCCTCCTAGGGAAAGCCTTGGCTAAGCCTCTTAGCATGAGTTCGCCCTACTTTCCTCTGATGATGGGCGGCTTTGAGATGGGCATGCTCGGCTATGCGCTTTTTATCTCGGTCTATGGGATTGAGCACCTGGGCAAGTTCGCCTTGGTCGACCTTGGGCAGGTGATCTTTGTCTTCTTTGTCCTGATGGCGCTTCTGATAAAGGAACGTGATGGGGTGCACAACACGAAGGTTCTCCTACGTCAGTTTGTGACTTCCCCTGTCATCATAGCGATTTTCCTTGGAATTTTGGTAAGCCTCTTTGCCAAGGGCATGGAGCCCAATAACCTGTTCATCTCCCTAGGGGAGTTCATAGACCTGCTTGCCAGCCTGACAGTCCCCCTTATCGCCATCTCCATAGGCTATGGTATCCATATCAAGAAGGATGGGCTGGCACTTGCATGCAAGACCATCCTTGTCAGAAAGGTGTCTTTGATCATCCTCGCCTTGCTCATCAACCGATTCCTGGTAGGTGGATTGCTTGGGATGCCTGCCATCTACCGCTATGCAGTGCTGGTGATGTTCCTTACCCCCCCACCTTTCATCATCACCATATTCATGCGTCCTGGAGACAAGGAGAGTGCTGATTATGTGGACAACACCCTCTCAATGGATACGCTTGTCTCAATTATCCTGGTGATGGTAGCCACTGCTCTATATGTCTAGGCGCCCCTGTCAATGGGTTTTCGGCAATATACCGTTGAATTGAGGAGATTCACTATGCGTATAGCCATCTATGGAGATGGATCATTGGGAACCATCCTCGGAGCCTACCTTGCGAACAATAGGCTGATGCCGACCTGACCACTCGAAACGAATACCATGTTGCAGCCTTACAGGCCAAGGGTGCCCAGATAAAAGTATCCTTTACCGTCCCTGTGCATTGTTCCATCAAAGGCGGAGGGTGAGTATGACCTCATCTTCTTGCTCACCAAGCAACTGGAAAACCACTCGGTCGCTCTCTTTCTCAAAGACTCCTTAGCCTCTGACGGTAGGCTCTGCACTATGCAGAACGGCTTGCCGGAACCAGGGCTGGCAGGAGGCCCTGGGAAATGCACAGGTGGGGTGCGACATACGAGAGCCCGGGAATAGTGGAGCTTACCAGTGAAACAGAGAGCCTCACCTTTGATATTGGCATGATTGAAAACCACAACCAAGAGGCTTTGGAAACTATTGCACCAATTCAAGGCAAGGATGTAGCAAAGCTGTTCGATTACTCCGGATCCATCAAGAAAAGGTTCTCTCTCACCTCATCCCCTTTGCAATGTGAATGCATAAAGCACAGCATGCTCCAGGATATCGAAAAGGGGAAACCTTGT
>CAYMRN010000051.1:0-8637 GCA_964392855.1 uncultured Sphaerochaeta sp. | reverse complement strand
CTTTCCCCAGCCGGGGTGGGTGGAACACGACCCCTGGGAGATATGGGACAACAGTAGCTCCTGCATCGCCAAGGCGATGAAGAAAGCAGGAGCCAAGGGAAGCGATATCCTTGGCATAGGCATCACCAACCAGCGTGAGACTGTAATCGCCTGGAATCCCAAGACCGGGAAGGTCTGGCACAATGCTATCGTGTGGCAGGACTTGCGGGGCTCTGAACTCATAGACACATTGAAGCAAAAGGTGGAAGCTTCCTGGTTGCGCGAGAAGAGCGGCCTCATATTCAGCCCCTACTTCGCCGCCTCAAAGATCGCCTGGCTCCTGGATAATGTCCCAGGGCTTCGTGAGGATGCGCAGCAAGGGGATGCCGTCTTTGGAACCATCGATACCTGGCTGGCATGGAATCTCAGCGGAGGCAAGGTTGTGGTAACCGACGTCACCAATGCCTCACGCTATATGCTGATGAATATCAGTACCTGCCAGTGGGATGACGATCTGCTTGCGCTCTTCAATATTCCCAGACAGGCCCTGCCTACCATCGTCCCCTCCTCAGGGGTAGTGTATGCCAAGACCTCTCCAAGTGGGCCACTTCGCTCTGAAGTGCCTGTATGTGGGATTCTTGGAGACCAGCAGGCGGCCCTCTTTGGCCAGGCCTGCTTTACCGAAGGCTTGGGCAAAAGCACCTATGGGACCGGGTGTTTCCTCCTGGTAAATACGGGGCATAAGCTTGTCTGCTCCGAAAACGGACTGTTGACGACAGTGGCCTACCAGTTGGGCGATGCCAAACCTGTCTATGCCCTGGAAGGTTCTGTGGCGGTTGCAGGATCATTGGTCCAGTGGGCCCGGGACAATCTGAAGATAGTCTCCACCCCTCAGGAACTGGACAAGCTGGCCACCTCTGTGCCAGACTGCGGCGGAGTCTATATTGTTCCAGCCTTCAGCGGCCTGTTCGCACCCTACTGGCGATCCGATGCACGGGGTGTCATAGCAGGGCTGACCGGGTTTGCCACAAGGGCCCACCTGTGCAGGGCGATTTTGGAGGCAACAGCCTTTCCGGCCAATGATATCTTCAAGGCGATGGAGAGCGACAGCAACATCCGCATGACCACCCTGAAGGTGGACGGAGGGCTGACCAACAGCACCCCTCTGATGGAGTTTCAGGCCGATCTCCTGGGCATACCGGTCATACGGCCCCTGGTTGTGGAGACCACAGCCTTAGGGGCGGCCTACGCTGCCGGTCTCTCTGTAGGGGTCTGGAAGAATGTGGAAGATCTCGCCTCATTCTGGCAGGAAGAGACACGGTGGTCTCCTACCATGGAGGGCTCTGTGCGGGACGAAAAGGTACGCCTTTGGAAAAAGGCTGTGAGCCGAACACTTGATTGGGTATCTTCCGAAAAGGAAGCATAGGGGTAGATTGATGTTCTCTGAAGTACTGCAAAACATACTCGCCTTTCTTCGCCCCATCTTGCAGGTGGGGGTGCTGGCATGGGTGTTCTACCGCTTTTATGAAGCTATAGCACAGACGAAAGCCCTACAGATAGTGAAGGTGCTCGTCATAATCTTCTCCGCCTATGCGATAAGCTACATACTCGAGCTCGAAGTGTTGCTGTGGGTGTTTTCAGTCCTTGCAGTCCCCCTGACCATCTTCATCTGCATAGTCTACCAGCCGGAGCTGAGGCGCTCTTTCACCCAGCTGTGGAGTGGGCGCAGCAGGTTCTTCCGGCTCGGGGCACAGACTACCAGTGCTGACCAGATAGACAGCATCCTCAATGCATGCAATGTGCTGGTGAACAAGAGAAGGGGGGCACTGATAGTCTTTCCCCGTCGCCTGGGCATCAAGAATATCATAGACAGCGGCACCAAGCTGAATGCCGATCTCTCCACGTCGCTGATACTTACCGTCTTCGACCATGATACGCCGCTGCATGATGGGGCGATGATCATCCAGAACGGGCGGATTGTGGCAGCCGGCTGCTACCTTCCCTTAAGTGAGCAGACCGACATAAAGAAGAGTTTCGGCACCCGCCATAGGGCTGCCCTGGGAATGGCTGAGGAGTCCGATGCCGTGGTAATCATAGTCAGTGAGGAGACTGGCGCCATCAGCATGACGTACAATGCCAACCTCTACTATGACTTGGAGCCAAGCACTATCAAGAGGATGCTTCTCGCCCTCTTCAACTACCACGAAATCACTCCTGAGGAGTTGTTGCAGGAGGCAAGCACCGATGAAACTGAATAAGCATCTTGAGAACTTACTCTACCATTGGCCCGCTAAAATGATATCCCTGGTCTTTGCCATATGCATCTACCTCTTCATCCAGTACTCCACCGTTGGTGCACGTGTGGTTACCATTCCGTTGGACGTAGAGCTTCCAAGTGGCTACGAGGCGATGAGCCTGGTCCCCGAATCGGTGGAGATTGAGATCAGGGGCAATGATGACATCATCTACCTGATCGATCCCAACTCCATCATGGCAAGTCTCGACTTGTCCTTTGTCCAGCAGGAGGGCATAGCCAGTGCCCCCGTTCTGCTGAAGTACGAAAAGAACGTCTTTGAAAGTGGAGGAGTCTCCGTATCACCCAACCCAAGCCACTACAGGATCCTCTTCAGACGAGAAGGTGAAAAGTGATGGTCGAGGGGATAGGGATCGACATTGTCAATATCTCACGCATGGACAGGCTTTCCGAGGGGGCGCTCAAGCGCCTCTTCCACCCCGAAGAGGTGGCCCATGCCCTTACGTTGGATCCCAGGCGAAAAAGCGAGTACCTCAGCGGGAGGTTTGCCGCCAAGGAAGCCTTGGGCAAAGCCTTGGGAACCGGGATGGCTGGCCTTCGTCCCTCTGATATCCAGACTGATACGACTGAGACAGGCAAACCCTTTATGGTGCTTCATGGCACTGCCAAGGCTTTGGTGGGGGAGCGTACTGTGCTGCTCTCCATCTCCCACGATCCTCCGGTAGCCAGTGCTGTAGTCCTTCTGCAAGGGAGGTCCGATGGCCCGAACTGACTGGAGAAGACCGCCTCTGCTGCCCTTGGAAGAGGGCGTTCGTCGTATTCGCATGACTGTCGCCTATGATGGGCAGCACTACAATGGGTGGCAGAAGCAGGTAAATGGACTGGGTGTTTCCGATCGCATCGAACAGGAAATCCAGAACATGACAGGAGAGAAGGTCAACCCTGTCGGAAGCGGCAGAACCGATAGCGGGGTGCATGCCTTGGCTCAAGTCTGTCATTTTGACACCTACAACCAGAAGATCGACGGAAAGGTCTTTGCTGTTGCCCTCAACCGACTCCTGCCTGCAGATATCCGGATCATGGAGAGCCAGGAGGTGGATGGCACCTTCCACGCCCGTTTCACGGCGATGGGCCGCACCTACCGCTACTACATAAAACAGGAGAGGGAGATGACTCCCTTTGATGCCAGGCAGGTGGCAAAAGTGCGCAGGTTCCCCAAGATTGAACTGCTGAACGAATATGCTGCACATATCCAGGGTACGCATGACTTCACCACCTTTACCTCCCGTGGAGATCGTTCCACCAGCCGGTGGAGGGATGTCTATGAATCCTACTGGGCATATGAGACGGACCGCTTCGGCTCAAAAGTCCTGACCTACACCATCAGCGGCAACGCCTTTCTCTATAAGATGATCCGCTCCTTGGTAGGTTCCATGCTGGAGTTTGCAGAGAAGGGGGTCAGTGCAGCAGAGTTCAAGCAGATACTGGACAGCCGTGACCGAAAGCGGTCGGGAAGGACGGCATCCCCTTGGGGACTCTACTTCTATGCCATATCATATGACCCTGAGGAGTTTGCCTGGTTTGAGGAGAGACAGCATGAGTAGTATAGAACAGAAGAGGGAGGCCCTCGCCCATGGCTTGCAACAGCTGCTCGCCTATTGCGACCAGGCTGAAGAGCTGATCACAAACAAGCCGGTCATCCCAAGCGCCGAGATGGACTTCTCCGCCCTGATCGATGAGATATTTCCCCTTCCTTTGGATAAGGATGCCCCGGAGGGGGCGACCATGAAGCTTCTGATGCGGATGGTAGAGGAGTGTACCCGCTGCCCCCTCTGTGAAACCCGTACGAACACGGTCTTTGGGGAAGGGGCCCTTCCGGCCCGACTTCTGGTCATCGGTGAGGGCCCGGGTGCCGATGAGGATGCCAGTGGCAGGGCTTTTGTCGGCAAGGCAGGGCAGTACCTGGATACCTGGCTATCCCCTTTGGGCTTGTCGCGAAAGACCAATGTCTACCTGGCGAACATCGTCAAGTGCCGCCCGCCTGGGAACCGCGACCCCCATGCCCAGGAGGTGGCGTCATGCCTTCCCTTTGTGAAAAGACAGATCCGTCTCGTCAAGCCTGAGCTCATCCTGTTGGTAGGGGGTGTCGCCAGCAAGGCTCTTCTGGAAACAGATGAGGGTGTAGGCAAGCTTCGTGGGACCTTTCACCGCTATGAGGGGTTGCCTGTGCTAATCACCTACCACCCCTCAGGGGTTTTGCGCAATCCCGACCTCAGGCGCCCTGTCTGGGAGGACATGAAAAAGGTTGCCGCCTTTCTCAACCTCCCCCTCCCTGGAAGGTCCAGATGAGCAAGTTTGTCCACCTTGTCCTCGATGTTCCGGTAAAGCAGAGCTTTACCTATGCTGTACCTGAAGAGCTGCAAGACTCGGTCTTCGTCGGGGTGCGTGTGGTGGTGCCGTTTGGCAAACGTGAGATGACAGGCTATGTCATCGGTGTGGAAGAGACCTTTGAGGCAACCTATGCGATTAAGGATATCAAGCGGGTCATCGATAAGGAGAGTCTCTATGGGGAAAACTCCGTAGAGCTCGCCCTATGGATGAGCCGCTTCTACCTCTGCAGCCAGGGTGAGGCCCTGAGTATGATGGTCCCCGGCGGTAGGCGCGACAGCAGCACCCCCGCCTTGGTTGTTGATGACGATGAGACCATTCGCGATGTCATGAACCTCTCCTCTGAGCAAGAGGCGGCCATCGAGGAGATAACTAGGGCCAAGGATGCGATGTACTACCTCTACGGGATAACCGGAAGCGGCAAGAGTGAGGTCTTTCTGCGCTCTGCAGAGCATATGATCGCACAGGGAAAGGCGGTCATCTATCTGGTGCCTGAGATTACCCTCACCCACCAGCTGGCGAGACAGGTGACCAACAGGTTTGCAAACAAGGTGGCGATCCTGCACTCCGCCCTCACCCCGAGCCAACGGCTGAGCCAGTGGAAGCGCATCAGAACCGGTGAGGTGTTGCTAGCCATAGGGGCTCGCAGTGCAGTCTTCGCCCCGTTTGAGAACCTGGGCATGATCATCCTCGACGAGGAGCATGAGAATAGCTATAAGAGCGGGAATACCCCCCGCTACCACGCACGCCAGGTTGCACAGCAACGCTGCCGTGCTGAGGGGGCCATCCTGGTCATGGGAAGCGCCACCCCATCGCTTGAGGCGTGGAGCATGATGAAAAAGGGACAGGTAAAGGCCCTAAGGCTCGACAGCAGGGTAGGAGGCGGGGTCCCTCCAAAGGTCCACGTGGTGCCTATGCAGGGGGAGAAGCATACCATCAGCAAAAAGCTGCTCTCTGAGATGAAGGGGGTGTTGGCACGTAAGAAGCAGGTGATACTCTTTCTCAACCGAAGGGGATTCTCCTATTATTTCCACTGCAAGAGCTGCGGCTATGATATGCAGTGCCCCCACTGCTCGGTCTCGCTTACCTTCCACCAAGGCAGGGCCGAGATGGTCTGCCACTACTGCGGATACCGCAGGAAACCCATCCAGGTCTGCCCTGAGTGCCGCTCCCTGGATGTGGGCTACAGCGGCTTCGGCACTGAGATGGTCGAACAGGACGTACGCATGTTCTTTCCCCAGGCGAGTATCAGGCGTCTGGATACCGACAGTGCCAAGGACAAGAAGCATATGCAACAGGTGCTTGAGCAGTTTCGCAAAAAAGAGGTGGATATCCTGTTGGGGACACAGATGGTCGCAAAGGGACTCAACTTCCCCGGAGTCGAGCTGGTGGGCATAGTCCTTGCAGACAGCGGGATGAATATTCCTGACTTTCGTGCCCAGGAGCGCACGTTCTCGCTTTTGATGCAGGTATCAGGGAGGGCGGGACGGTACAACGACCAAGGCCAGGTAATCATCCAGACCTTCCATCCAGAAAACGCTGCAGTACTCTATGCCCAGACACGGGCGGTTGATGCCTTCTTTGACCAGGAGCTGGAGATGCGCAAGGAGACTGGTTTCCCTCCCCATACCCGGCTCATCAACCTGGTGCTGAGGGGTAGGAATAAGGAGAAGGTCGCAGCCGAGGCCGATAAGCTGGAGAGCCTGCTTGAGGCGGCTATCGCATCCTACAAGGGGGAGGGTTCCCCCACTGTACTGTGCAACAGCGAGTGTCCCTTGGAGAAGATTGCCTCGAACTGGCGAAACCACCTGTTGGTGATGGGCGAGGATGCCTCCTCTGCCCATAAGGTGGTCTCCCACGTCCTGGATCATTACACTGCCCCTTCGGGTATCTACATTGAGGTTGATATAGACCCTTTGCAAATGTTGTAGCGTTGACCGATGGGCTTGAGTGTTGGTATCATATGTCTACCATGTTAGATATATATACCCTTGGGGAAGAGGTGCTCACAGAGAAGTGCCAACCAGTAACAAAATTCGACAGCGGCCTTCGTGTCCTCGTCGATGCGATGTTTGAAACAATGTCCGAAGCCGATGGCGTCGGTCTCGCCGCCCCACAGGTAGGGGTATCGCTACGCCTGTTTGTAATTAATATCCACGGAGTGGAGAAACGCGTATACATAAATCCTCAGATACTGGAGACATCCATAGAGACTGAGACCTCGGAGGAGGGATGCCTCTCCATACCTGGCGTCTGGCATGATGTCCAGAGGCCAGCTAGGGTGAATGTGCAGGCACAGGACCTTGAGGGGAAAGCCTTTACCGTCAAGGCCGAGGGGTTGCTTGCACGAGCCATCCAACACGAGAACGACCATCTCAACGGCACCCTGTTCATCGACCGCCTCTCCAGTGAGGACCGAGAGGGCATGGTAAAGGCCTATGAGAGAAAGAATCGTCCGAGAAAGAGAGCGAGGCCGTGAGGATCCTGTTTGCAGGGACCCCTGAAATAGCGGTCCCTACCCTCCGTGCCCTGGCCGAACACTTTGAAGTGGGGGCTGTTCTGACCAACGCTGACCAGAAGGGATCGAGGGGAAGTGCCCTGATCCCCTCTGCTGTGAAAGAGGAGGCCCTACGCTTGGGACTGCCTGTACTGCAACCTGAGAGATTGCGTACAAAAGCCAGGGAAAAGGTAGCCTCGTATGGGTGCGACACCCTGGTCTGCTTTGCCTATGGCAAGATATTCGGACCCCGTTTCCTCTCCCTTTTCTCTGGGGAGAAGCTTAACATACACCCCTCGCTCTTGCCCCTTTTACGGGGACCTTCCCCTATCCAGGGGGCTATTCTCAACCAGTATGAGAAAACCGGCATAAGTATCCAGCGCCTTGCCCCAGAGATGGACAGTGGAGAGCTGTTGATTGCTGAAGAATTCTCTCTCCAAGGTGATGAGACAACCCAGTCACTGACTGACTTGGTCAAGGAT
This sequence comes from uncultured Sphaerochaeta sp., assembly GCA_964392855.1. Lineage (GTDB taxonomy): Bacteria > Spirochaetota > Spirochaetia > Sphaerochaetales > Sphaerochaetaceae > Sphaerochaeta. Next base: position 1,037 of record CAYMRN010000051.1, on the reverse strand, counting down.
AAGGCTGCCCTTTTGGCTGTTGAAGCGATGAAAAAGGTTGAGAGTGGTTCAGCCTCGTTCAACCCTCAAAAGGGAGAGCCGACATACACCACCCTCATAACACGCGAGATGGCCCTGATCGACTGGAGCCTCCCTGCCAAGAGTATCCATGCCCTCATCAGGGGGATGTACCCCTGGCCAAAGGCCTATACCACCTTTGCAGGGGAGACGCTTTTCATCACCTCTGTAGTGGGGACTCTCAAGGATGCGGGCTCTGATCGAGTACCCCCTGGCTCTGCTGTCGGGCAGGTGGTTGCCAAGCAGAAGGGAAGGGGTGTGGCCATAGCCACAGGTGATGGGCTTCTCTGGATCGACCGCCTCCAGAGGGAGAAGCGCAAGGAGATGGACTGGGCTGCATTCCTTCCAGGAAACCAGACGTTCCTAGGAACAAAGTTAGGATAGCAATGAAAAGACGGGTACTCTCTTTGCTTGTCGTGCTCGTATGTAGTCTCTCCCTGTTTGCCTCAAGGCCGACCGTTGCCCTGGTGCTGTCGGGAGGAGGGGCAAGGGGCCTTGCACACATCGCCGTGATCGAGGCTGTCGAGAGGCATGGCATTCCCATCGACATGGTCATCGGGAACAGTATGGGAGCTCTTGTGGGATCGCTCAACTCAGAAGGCTACAGCAACAAAGAGATAAGGGCATTGGCTGAGGGTCACAATTTTACCACCTTGTTTTCACGAGACTCCTTCAGTTCACCCTATGATATTGCACAGGCCTTTGAGCCTACCCATAGCAATGTCTTCTCCTTAGGGTTTGACAAGGAGGGTGTCGGGACATCTGCCGGCCTGTTGGGGGACCAGAAGGTCATGGAGATGTTCTCCTCTGTCTTCTCCAAGCTTTCCGATGACATTGAGTTTGATGATCTGGAGATTCCCTTCCGATGCATCGGCGCTGATGTAATCACCGGCGAAAAGATACTCTATGAAAAGGGCTCGCTGATCACCGCAGTCCGAACGAGTATCTCCATCCCCATCATTTTTACCCCCTACCCACAG
>CAYMRN010000050.1:0-8700 GCA_964392855.1 uncultured Sphaerochaeta sp. | reverse complement strand
GATGCTACTCGGGAATCTGTATAGATGAAAGTATAGTGATAACTGTTTTCCGTTGCTACCAAGCAAGGGAACTGACCGGTGGGTATGCACGCTTGACCGCTGAGGCCAGGGCAAGGCCAAGGACAACACCTACACCGCTTTGCAAAAGGTTCCAAGGGATTTCTGCAGCCGCGACCGACACTCCGCTGATGAAAATTGCAGAAAGGGCAAAGTACCCCAGGGAGACGGTTGCCATGCAGACAATGCCTGCAAGTATCTTGGTGACAAAAGGAATCGTGACCGAACCCTTCTGCCGGACGATAAGGGCCACAAGCAGACCTTCAAGGCCATGCACGACAAACGAGATGGGCGCCCACTGGGCATAGCCGCTGAACAGGTCGGCAAGGGCTGTCCCCAACCCTGCAGCAATGAAGGCTGACCAAGGACCGAAGGTAAATGCAATAAAGCAAATCGCAACATCACAAAGGTTGATATATCCCTTTGCCGTGGGAATACGCACTATCATGGTGAAGACAACAACAACTGCCGTAAGGACCGCCACTACAGCGACCTTCAGCGCATTACGATTTTTTTCCATCAGAGATTTTCTCCTATCGGGCTCTGAACATGAACCACAGAATTACAGGTATACTAAAAGAAATAACAAAGTCCGTAAAGGTATGCCGATACGAATCCAGGCTGTGGTAGCTGGTTCTTTTTTCCTTTCTGCCAAACCCACGCTGCTCCAGGCTCATTGCAAGGTAGGGTATGGAACGCAAGGCAACAACCAAAGCGCTGGTAAGGGTGGGCAACAGGTCCCTAAGCCGCTTGAAAAGGGAACGCTTCTTCTCCAAGTCCCCGCTTTCACGCAAGCGATGGCTCTCACTAATTTGGGTGAAGCTATCGGCGATGAACGGGATATAGGTAAAGGCAAGGGTCACCACCAGCGAGGCCTTGTACGGCAGGCGATACCAGCGCAAGGCTAGCATCACATCCGTCATTGGAGTGGTGGCAAACAGCAAGGTACAGGCGTACGTGATCCCGATGAAGCGGCCCCCTAGCCTGGCAGCTTGCAAAGCCCCTTCCCGAGTTATCAGGGCAAAAGAACCGATGGTGATGAGACTTTTGCCACTGCGTACATTAAAGGGCATGAACAGGACCATGAAGATAAGCATGGGCAGGATGGACTTGAAGGTCCTCCCTGTATGCTGGATGCCGGTATTCACACTACCGACCAGAATGAGCAGGACTACCGTTGTGTAGAGCCCTTCCAGGGTAATCCCCAAAAAAAGGAAGACGCAGACAAGCAACATCGCCATAATCTTGGCTCTGGGGTCCATACGGTAGAGAAAGCCATGCCCTGCAACAAAGGTATTGGTAGTCATGCGCGCTCCAGAACACCCGCCTCTATGGCGTACGTGGTATCGCTGACAAGACGAGCAAACTTGCGGTCATGGGTGATGAGCAAAATCCCCGCACCATTGCGTCGCAAAAGTGCGATGATGGAGAGTGCCACGCTATAGGTCAACGCGTTGTCAAGCTCATCCAAAATATAGAAAGGACGATCCAGAAGATAGTAGACAGCGGCTTGCAAAGCCTTTCTGAGGGGGTAGCTCATGGTGGAGGGGGTCTCTTCCAGGTCAAGGCCGAAAAGGGATGCGCACTCTTGAACCATCGCTTCCACCTGCCCACCATCGAGGTCCTTGCGCCTTTTCAGCGACCAGGACAACTCCTCACGGACTGTAGGCAGGAATATCTGCAGGTCAGGGTTTTGGAACAGGTAGCCGACACTTCTGTTCAGTTCCCGAGCTCCCATCAACACCCCGTCAAGGGTAAAGGTCCCCTCCCTAGGCTCATCAAGGCCGCATAGCAGTCGGCTGAAGGTACTTTTCCCACTGCCATTCGGACCTACCAGCGTCACAAGATCACCACTGGTGATCGTAAAGGAAGGGACAGAGAGCTTGAAGGGTTTTGCTTCCAGAGTACTGCTGCGGTTTCGCACAGTAAGTAGGGATGAGCATACTAAGGTATGCTCATCTCGTATGGAAATCTCTTGGCCGGTGAGGGGATTGGGCAGTTCATCTCCACAGAGGACGGAGAAGGAGCGCAGGATCTCGGCCTTCTCTCCGAGGCGTATCTTACCCCCTTCCAAAAGGGCAAACTGGTCAAAGAGGTCTTCAAACTGCTCCAGATAGCGGGAGGCAAGCACCAGCGTCGTCGCTTCCCCTTCTCGGATAAGGGTGGAGAGATATTCGCGCCAAAAGCGATCGAGGTCATCAAAGGATTCGTCCAACACCCAGAGTTGGGGATGTATCGCTTGCTGGACAGCAAGCAGCACCCGCTTGCGCTCCCCTCCGCTCAGCTCCTGCTGACTTGAGGTGCGAAGATCTTCCAATCCCCAATTGGCGAGGGCCGAATCGACACGCTTTGCTATCTCAGCCCGGCTAAGGCCCAAGGCCTCCAAGGGGAAGGCTATCTCATCCTCAACCGAAAGGGCGACAAACTGCTCCTGGGGATTCTGTGAGACATAGCCGCAGTCGAGCAGCAACTCCCAAGGCTCGGTATTGGCTAAGTCCTTACCACAGATATGGACACTGCCTTCCAAAGTACCAGGGAGATACTTGGGGCAAAGGCCACTTATGATGCGTGCCAGGGTGCTTTTCCCCTGGTCGAAGGGGGCGAGCAGAAGTGTCTTGCTCCTGTGCTCAAGACAGAGGTCGAGCCCTGTCAGCACAGGGGAGTTCTTCTCCGATTTCCATGACTGATACGTAAAGCTAAGGTCCCTGATAGCAAGGCAGGGATTCCCGGTATTTTTAGTTGGGTAGTTCATCGAACCGTGCTTTCACCTCTCCATACACCTTTTCATGCAACGTTGCAAGCTCCTCTTTGGAGAGCGAGGCGGTAGGTATGGGTTTTCCGATGGAGAAGTAGGCGTGAACCCGCCTGAAATCCGTTATGCTCTCAAGGCCACCGCGTATGCCCTTTATGGTGATGGGAACAATGATGGCCTTGGAACGGGTTGCCAGTTTCAAGCTGCCATTCTTCAGTTCCCCTATGGAATTCACCTTGCTGCGGGTCCCTTCAGGGAATATGAGCATAGGCTTGCCATCCTTGAGTTTTTGCACACCCTTGAGGATGGCCTTAACAGCATCATGGGGGCTGGTCCGTTCGATAAAGACACAATCGAGGGCATAGCACCAGAGATTGATGATGGGAATCCTCTTTACCTCAGCTTTGGCAAAGATGCTTGCCCAAAGCTTCGCCGGCCCAGCAAAGGCCAGGATATCGAGCATACTCTGGTGGTTGGCCATATAACAGATATTTGTCTCAGTTGGAAGATTCTCCCTCCCATCTATATGAACCTTGACCCCAAGGGCAAAGAGAATACCGTTGCTGATAAACCGGCCACAGAGTTCAAGCCAGCGGTTAGCTATCTTCTTAGCCCCAAACAGGGCGAGCACACCTGCAGGGATGAACGCATAGACCAAGGAGAGTACCAGCAAAGGAATGGCGAGTATGCAAGCCACTGCTATTCGTATTATTTTCATTTGATGCGCTCCTCATTAGGAAAAATCCTGCTTGCTGTACAATTTAGCATACTGTCCATTCTGAGCCAACAGTTCATCATGCTTTCCCTGTTCGATGAGCATCCCATCATCAAGGACAAAGATGCAGTCGGCGTTTTTTACAGTGGTCAGGCGGTGTGCAATGACTATTGCAGTCCTGCCAGAGGAGAGACGGGCAAATGCTTCACTGATAAGCTCTTCGCTTTCGGTATCAAGACTGCTGGTAGCCTCATCGAAGATGAGAATCCGTGGATTCTTCAAAAAGACCCTTGCAATGGAGATGCGCTGTTTCTGCCCTCCTGAAAGCAGGGTTCCCCGTTCGCCCACCTCAGTATCGAGACCTTTGGGCAACGAACGGACAAAGGACCCCAAGTTAGCGGCATCGAGAGCTGCCCACATCTCTTGCTCGGTTGCATCAACTTTTCCGTAGCGCAAATTCTCGCGGATACTATCGTCAAAGAGAAAGACATTCTGCTGCACAAAGCCGATGTTTTTCTGCAATGAGCACTGCCTGACGTGTGAGATATCCTGGCCATCGATGAGGATGCGTCCCTCTGCCGGTTCATAAAACCGGGGGATGAGGGAAGCAAAGGTGCTTTTCCCAGCCCCTGACTCCCCTACCAAAGCGACAGTGCTGCTGCCCTGTATCGAAAGGTTCAGGTCCTTGAGGATTGTCTCGGTGGATGAGTCGTACTGGAACGTCACATGTTCAAATTGGATATTTCCTTGAGAGACCTTCAGGTCCTTGGCATCATGCTTATCAACAATGGAGGGACTCTCATCCATGACCTGGACAAACCGCTCGAAGCTTGCCATGCCCTGCTGCATCTGTTCGGTAAAGTTGATCAGGCGGTCAATGGGCGGAAGGACGACACCGACGTACAGGATAAACGTGACAAGGTCGTACGACTGGAGCTTGCCTTGCATGATCAGCAGGACACCCCCTGCTATGGTACAGAAATAGTAGAGGTCACGAAAAAGCCCTAGGATTGAGTGGTAGCTGCCCATGACCTTGTACTGCTCGGTCTTGCTGTCACGCAGGATATTGTTCACATCGTTGAACTTCTCCTCCTGGTACGCTTCACGACCAAAGCTTTTTACCTCCCTGATTCCCATCAGCGAGTTCTCCACATTGCTGTTCACATCGGCGACGGTGGAGCGGACCTTGCGGAAGGTAGCTCTCATCCTCAGCCCATAATGAATGCCATAGGCAACCATGAAAGGCAGGGGTATGAGGGATATCAGCGATAGGCTGACACTGTAGGAGAACATGACAATGTACGACCCTAGGATGGTAGCGACACTGATGATCAGGTCCTCAGGGCCGTGGTGTGCCATCTCAGTGATCTGAAACAGGTCATTGGTGATACGACTCATCATGTGGGCTGTCTTTGTCCTATCAAAATAGCCAAAAGAGAGCTTTTGCAGATGGGCAAACAGTTCGCTTCGCATGTCGGTTTCCATCTTCACACCCAAGATATGTCCCCACGTCATGCGGATATACTGGCATATCGCCTGCAGCACATAGATGCCCAGCATCACGGCAAATATGATGAGTATAGCCTGCAGATTCTTGTTGGGAATCTCAGTCTTCAACAGTTGTCGGGTCAGGGAGGGGAAGATGATGGACAGGATGGAAGCAAGGACTGCTACCCCCATATCGAGGAAAAACAGTCCTTTATACGGTCGATAGTATGCTATGAAACGTCTGAGCATGTTACTTCTTTTTCCTAAACAGTCGTGCAAAGAACCCTGACTTCTCCTCCTGCTTTACCACAGGCTCAGTGACAGGAGCCTTGGTTCTGGGGGGGACACCCTTTCTGGGTTCATTTCTCTTCCCAGCTGGCCTATTCTGTTGGTCCTTTTGGGTCTGGCCTTTTTGGGGCTGATTTCTTTGGGTCTGACTCTTTCTTGGCTCACCCTGCTTAGGCTCGCCTTTAGTCTGTACAGGCTTTCGTGCATCCCCTCGATTCTGGGGCACACTCCTCTCAGCAGAACCCTTCTCATTGGAATACTGCTGCTTGTAGTAAGCCATCCTCTCTTCAAGGGAGAGCTTCTGGATTTCAGAGTAGCTCTTCGAGCCGCTTCTGCGTCCTGCATGGTCTGAGCCACTGGGACGTCTGGACGGCTGGGCACCACCTCTTGGAGCTGGGGCTGGCCGGGTACCCTGTGCCTTGCGAGGAGGACGTGGGGAGCTGTCCCTTCTTGGGGGAGGACCATCACGCCGAGCTGCAGGCCTTCTTCCACCAGGGGAGGGCCTGCCTCCACGGCCTCTGGCCCCACCGGAGGGGGATCGGGGGTATTCGTCATTGCGAACCAGGTCGCGGAAGGAGTACTTGGCGCTCTTGTCCTCAACCTCGGGCAACTCTCCCTCAGCAGGCCAGATCACCGGAATCTTCATGTTAATATAGGTTTCGATCGGCTCCAGGCCAAACACATACTCCTCATCAGCCAAGGTGATGGACTTACCGCTCTTGCCTGCCCTGGCAGTTCGGCCGATCCTATGGACATAGCTTTCAAAGTCATCGGGAATGTCGTAGTTGACCACCAGTTCAAGATCATCGATCTGCAAGCCACGGGCGGCAACATCGGTTCCCACCAAAAACTTGATCTTCCCCTCTTTCATGCGATCGATGGTCTCAAGTCGCTTTGCCTGGGGAAGGTCCCCCATAAGGTACTTGGCAGCATAGCCGTTGAGTGAGAGTCGTTTGGCGACCTCAATGCAACGTGCTTTCGTATTGGTGAAAAGAAGGCAGTTCTCTGGATTTTCCTTGGCCAGAAGTTGCAACAGCAGGCCGAACTTCTCTTTCTTGGAGACGTGATAGAGTTCCTGGGTGATTGCCTTTACGGTAATCTCTTCAGGCTCGACCTCAATCTCCACAGGGTTGTCCATGAAGGACCAGGCAAGGTTCTTCACCTTGGTGCCCAAGGTTGCAGAAAACAGCATGGTCTGCCTCTCTGTGCAGGGTCGCAATAGACTGAACATATTCTGGATATCAGGATAGAAACCCATGTCGAACAGCCTGTCAGCCTCATCAACGACAAATATGTCAAAGTTCCTGAAGTCGATCTTGTGCATCTTCTGGTAGTCTAGGATCCTGCCGGGGGTGGCGACGAAGATGTCGCAGCCATCTGCGATGGCCTTATCCTGCTTTGCATACCCCACTCCTCCATAGAAACATCCCACGGTAAGACCTGGGATATGGGAAGCGAGCAGGAGAGTATCCTCCTCGATCTGGACTGCCAGCTCCCGGGTAGGGGCGACAATGAGGGCCTTGGGGGCACTTTTGCCGGCCTTTATCGCCTGCACATAATTCTCCAGGATTGTCAGCACATAGACTGCAGTCTTTCCGCTGCCGGTCTTTGATTGGATCATCACATCTTTTTGGGTAAGGCTCACAGGAAGCACGCGCTGTTGCACTTCCGTACATTCGGTAAAGCCGGCTGATGTGATGCCTTTGAGCACTTGCTCACTTAAGGGTAGTTCGGTAAATTTCATGAATACTATATATCGCCTTTATAAGAATTTGAAAACTCAGATTTCAGAAGGGTCAACCAGTGGGGACCCCACTGAAGAAAGATAAAGCAAATATGCATAATTGTCCACCTCTCCAAGAGAAGGAAGAGAATACCAAAGAGGCCAAAGCTGCTAGAATGCTCCTTGTTTTAGCACATCTCTTCCTGGTTTCCAGGCCCTTTTTTTCACTCTTTCCCCCTTGCTTACCCACCCATACATACCTATCCCGCACTATCATGAAAAGTTTGCTGTTTAAAGCCTGAATTATGCAAAACCCGGTCCAATGAGCCTACAATAGTTCTTCTAATGCCGTAAAAAGGAGAGGTAATTATGCGCTGGAGCTGGTTGTTGCTTGATAGACCCTATCTATATGAATGTTTCGTATGAAGATGAGACTTTTACACAAGTGACGAGTGTCAAGAAAGGAGACGGAGAGCTTACTGAGGGCGGGTTCGTCTTTAGTGAAATACTCAATTCCATCACTAGGTTTGGGAATTTTAAATCATTTTTAGGTATTATTATATGCGAAGAACGGTTTGTTGAGCAAAAAGCTTATTGAAGAAATACGATTCTGTGTTGAATATGCTACAAGGTGTTTAAGGAAGACTTGCCCTGATTGCAACTCCTCCTCACTTCATACATCAGTCTTTCAAGTGGATGTTTGATACGCGAATGTATATGTTAGTTTTTCAGTGAGCTTTCATCTACCTCTGCGTAAACTGCAGCTCTGCTGATGGCTTCGATACCGTTGATGCATCCTAACTTGGTGGTGTAACCATCTTCTGCCATGGCAACGTTTTGGACATTGGAAGCGAGAAGGCGGTAGCGGTATTTGTCTGCAGTATCAAAATACACCTCATATGGACTGGCTTTTTGCAAAGTTAGGCCCTCAATAGGGGATAAAGCGTTCCTTTTGATTGTCTCAACCCCATCACGGCAACTGGAAAGAGTTGTATAATTCTGGCTTGTCAGCACAGTCTGGTGATTTGCCGCTTGGAGATTGAATCGATAGAACCCTTTTTGGGTCTTGGTAATGATGAATTTTCCTGGCATAGTAAGCACCTTAGATGGTGATTTGTTTAGTATATGTAGGCAAAGGAAAAACAATCGGGCGGGAGACTTCATCTGCTAGTACAAAAACAGATTATGGTTTCGAATTGGTGTCTGTTTGCTTCGGAGGGCAGTACTGAGGTGGCTCTTTATCATGCACTCCCATATGGATTGCATGACGGGCTCTCCAATGAGGTAGGGGCTCATCTCTATGTTGACATCACAACTGTAATAGACCTCAAGGCAGAGATGCTTTCCTATCATACATCCCAAAGAAACTGGTTGGATGATAGCCAAAAGCTCGACTCCTATGTTCAAACTATGCGTGATATGAGCCAACAGGTGGGGAAAGATTCAGGAAAGTACACCTTTGCTGAGGGGTGGATCAGGCACAACCCATTAGGGTATAGCTCACCTGGGTTTGCTCCTCTTGAAGAGATCCTACATGACCATATCGCGTTAGCATAACCAGGCATAAAACCGACACAACATCCCATCGGCGTCTCAAAAGAGAACCGATGGGATGTTTACTGGCAAATTGCAAAGTCCGACTAGCCCTCAAGTTCCCACGACCGCACCAAGGCACTG
>CAYMRN010000049.1:0-8789 GCA_964392855.1 uncultured Sphaerochaeta sp. | reverse complement strand
CTAGAAAAATTTGGAGACCAGGATATTTCCTTAGGCGTTTCCGGTTCTGCCGGAATGGGAATGGCCCAGAACCTGGGCCTCAGTTTTGTCCAGGAGGTCTATGCAACCCGCCTGGCGGTAAAACACTACCTTCCCTGCAGCGACGTGGTCATCGAACTCGGGGGAGAGGATGCAAAGATCCTATTCCTTGGGGACCAGATGGAGGTTCGTATGAACGGCACCTGTGCCGGTGGCACGGGTTCGTTCATAGACCAGATGGCTTCCTTGCTGCATGTTGCACAGGACGAGATGGACAGCCTTGCTTCTAATGCCCAGCAGACCTACTCCATTGCATCCCGCTGTGGTGTGTTCGCAAAGAGCGATGTGCAGCCACTGCTCAACCAAGGTGCTGCAAAAGAGGACCTGGCGCTCTCTATCTTTTACTCGGTTGTCAACCAGACCATAGCAGGTCTTGCCCAGGGCAGACCCATCCAGGGCCGGGTTGTCTATCTTGGGGGCCCACTCACCTTCTTTCCCCAATTGCGCAAGGCCTTTGACCTCACGCTCAAGCTTGAGGGTATCTGTCCTGAAAACTCCCTCTATTTTGTAGCATTGGGTACAGCCTTGGCCAGCGATGGTACCACTCTTTCACTCAAAGAGCTCATCGACATAGTGGAGCATACGGAGGTTAAGGCCTCCTACACCTCCATCCCTCCCCTGTTCAAGGATACTGAGGAGTATGAGGTCTTCAAAAAACGCCATGAAGGGGCTAACCTCCTCTATGGGGATCCGAATACGTACGAAGGGGAGGCTTTTGTAGGGATTGACGCAGGATCCACCACGGTAAAGATCGTGATACTTGATAACAAAAGTCGGGTGCTCTACTCTCGGTATCAGAGTAACAACGGCAACCCCGTACAGCTGGTAAAGGAGTTTCTTTCCACCTTCATGGTCACCTATCCCAAGATATCTCTGGTGAAAGGGTGCTCCACCGGGTACGGGGAGCACCTCATCAAGCAGGCCTTCGACCTTGAATACTCCCTTGTCGAGACCATGGCCCACTACATCAGTGCAAAGGCATTCAACCCGCTAGTCGACTTCATCATCGACATCGGCGGGCAGGATATCAAGTGCTTCAAGATAGTTGACGGCTTTATCGACGACATCTTCCTCAATGAGGCGTGCTCCTCAGGCTGTGGGTCCTTCTTACAGACCTTCTCCAATGCATTGGGCTATACCCCTGAGCAAGCTGCCCAGCTCGCCCTACAGGCAAAGTACCCAGTTGATTTGGGAAGCAGGTGCACGGTGTTCATGAACAGTTCGGTAAAACAGGCACAAAAGGACGGAGCCTCCGTACCTGACATTTTTGCAGGTCTTGCCATCAGTGTCGTGAAGAACGCCCTGTACAAGGTGATTCGCTCCACAGACCCCTCTATGTTAGGGCAGCATATCGTGGTACAAGGAGGTACGTTCCTCAATGATGCTGTTCTGCGCTCCTTTGAGATGGAGTTGGGTTCAGAGGTCGTCCGTGTCCAGGAAGCAGCCCTTATGGGCGCCTATGGCTGCGCCCTTCATGCCAAGAAGATGCACCGGAGTGTACCCCAGGGAACTACACTCCTGCAGCTTGATCAACTCGATCATTTCACCCACTTTACCAAGACAATGTACTGCAAGGGGTGTACCAACAACTGTCTGTTGACCATCAACAGCTTTGACCATGAGCGCAAACTGGTAAGCGGCAATAAGTGTGACCGCATAGTCAAGCCTGCAAGCTTCATCAGTGATCCAAGAGAGCTCAATATCTACGCTTTCAAGCATCACTACCTGGCCCAGTTCAAAGCAGTAAAAGACCGAAGGGGCAAAATTGGCCTCCCTTTCCAGCTGAACTTCATGGAACAACTCCCCTTTTGGCACACGTTCTTCTCCACCCTAGGCTTTGAGGTGGTGGTATCGCCTCCCTCCACCAGACAGACCTATCTGGACGGACAGTCGACCATCCCCAGCGATACGGTCTGTTATCCTGCCAAGCTGATCCATGGGCACATCCAATACCTCTTGGGAGAGGGGGTGAAGACCATATTCTACCCCTGCAGCAGCTATAACATAGACGAACAAAAGGGTGACAACCATTTCAACTGCCCTGTGGTTGCCTACTATCCCGAGGTGCTGAAAAACAATATTCCCTCACTCAATGCTGAAGGGGTAACCTTCATCAAGGACTATCTCTCCCTATCAGACCGCACCTTTCTTCCCAAACGGCTCTATGAGGTCCTGGGCAAACCCTATGGCATTCCCAACAAGGAGATCAGGGAGGCTTGCAAACGAGGCTACGAGGCGCATGATACCTATCTGAAGGCCATACGCGAACAAGGGGAGGTCATCATTGAAAATGCCAGGGAGAAAAAGTGGCCAATCATAGTCCTGGCCGGCAGGCCCTATCATCTGGACAGTGAGGTCAACCATGGCATCGACCAGCTTCTTTTGCAGTGCAAGTGTGCAGTCATCAGTGAGGACACCATTGCCCACAAGATGAAAAAAGAGGGCCGAAAGGTCCTTAACCAGTGGCCCTACCATGCTCGCCTCTATGATGCTGCAAGGTACATCATCTCCCAGAAAGACATCAACCTCATCCAGCTGGTCTCCTTCGGTTGTGGCCTTGATGCCGTGACCAGCGATGAGATCAGGGATATCCTGCACGATAGTGAAAAAATCTATACTCAGATTAAGATTGATGAGATCACCAACCTCGGGGCAGTGAGAATTCGCATCAGAAGCTTGTTGGCAGCACTTGAGGAGGGCAATCGGTAATGGCGGTCTCTTTTACCAAAGCGATGAAGGATGAGTACACGATACTCATACCCAATATGTCCCCGGTACATTTCACCCTTGTCAAGGAGGTCTTCATCAACCATGGCTACAAGGCCGTCCTTCTGGACAACCAAGGCCCGAATGTCATCAGGGAGGGGCTGAGATATGTGCATAATGATATCTGCTACCCCGCCCAGCTGGTCATAGGGCAATTGATAGACGCCTTGAAAAGCGGGCTGTATGATGTTGACAAGACAGCTCTGGTGATCAGCCAGACAGGGGGCGGTTGCCGGGCAAGCAACTACATCTTCCTCCTGCGAAAGGCCTTGAAACGTTGCGGGATGGAACAAGTGCCTGTCATCAGCCTCAACCTCAAGGGGATGGAGAATCACCCGGGGCTCAAACTTACCCCTTTTATGCTGCTGCAAGCTTACGCCGGCTTTGTGTATGGGGACCTGTTGATGACCCTCGCCAACCAGGTCCGTCCCTATGAGATTTCCAAAGGTGATGCCGATGCCCTCATCGAGAAGTGGATAGCATACCTTTCCAAAAAGTTTGCAAACAACAGCGGCTACATCGGATGGGCGATGAGACGCAACCTCAATGCCATTGCCAGGGAGTTTGCACAGATACCCATCAAGAGGGTGGAGAAGATCAAGGTGGGCATTGTAGGGGAGATCTACATGAAGTACTCCTCCTTGGGAAACAACAACCTCCAGCAGTTTTTGGAGGACCAGGGCTGTGAGGTGATGATCCCCTCCATGATGGGCTTCCTTTACTATGGGGCAGACAACGCTATCACCGACCGCAAGTACTACGGGGGACGGTTCTTCTCCTCCCATATTACCCAACTGGGTCTCAAGTTGCTGTTCATGGTCGAAAGGATGTCACTTGAAGCTATCAGGAGACAGGGGTGCTTTGTTGTTCCTTCCACCTATCTGGAGATGCGAAAGCTGAATGAAGGCATCCTGGACTATGGGGTCAAGATGGGTGAAGGGTGGCTGCTTACCGCAGAGATGCTGGATCTGGTCCACATGGGGTACAAGAATATCGTCTGTACCCAACCCTTTGGCTGTCTTCCCAACCATATCTGTGCCAAGGGTATGATCAGGACTGTGACTGAGAAGGCCCCCGATGCGAACATTGTGCCTATCGACTACGATCCCTCGGCAACCCATGTGAACCAGGAAAACCGGATCAAACTTATGCTGGCAATTGCAAGGGAAAAGATGGAAACAAGCAAACAATAGGCCTATTTGCCGTAACGTCGGAGCCTACCCCTGTTCCCCTCAGCGTTAATTGAGTATATTTGGCATATGAAGAAACTTAAGATACATGGAACAAATGAACTGGAACAGCTCGTTCGTACCCACATAGAGGCTGTAGCAAAGCAAAAGGATGGAGTGATACACATCGGTCTGCCTGGTGGAAGAAGTGTCCGCCACATCATCCAAGGCATGCTTGGCTTGGATGATGCTATCTTCAAACAAATCAGGCTCTACCTCCTTGATGAGAGGCTCAGCGGAGAGTTGAATTCAGATACGCTCTTGGAAGCAGGGCTGGAAAGGGCCATACAGGACAAAAGGTTTGCCAGATCAAGCTTGGTTGTCCCAAGCGTCGGAGAGCCCCTGCTTGCAGGCAAGGAGATACAGTTTGATCTCATCTATCTGGGCATTGGTGAAGACGGGCACATAGCCTCCCTATTCCCAGGGTCCTATCCTTCGGAGGATAGGGGACAGACAGCTCTGGTCACAGACTCACCCAAGCCTCCAAAAAAGAGGGTGACCTTCACCTACAGGGGTTTTTTGGATCATGCGCACAAGACTCCAATCTACCTGCTGGCCCTTGGTGAGGGGAAGCGAGATGCCTTGAGCAGACTGCTTGCCAACAAGGAGGGTGCTGAGAGCCTACCCTGCTCCTTCTTTTTCCAACAGGGCTTTCCTGTGCTTATCATCACCGACATAGAGGAGTAACCCAATGAAAAGAATCATAGTACAGTATGGCGGCACAGGGGACCTGGCCTTGAAAAAACTTTATCCTGCTTATGAGCAACTCATGGAAAAAGGCTTTGAATTTGACATCTTGGCCTTGGGAAGGAGGTTTGAGGACCGCACCACCTTTGTTGATACCATCATTGACAAAAAGGCGAGCCCTGCATTTCTTGAGCATCTTGATTACCTCCCTTATGATATGGCCGACCCCAAGGCGACTGTAAACCTGACAGAAAAGCTCAAGTCCATGGTCGTTGGTAAGGAGAGTGTTGAGTTGATCTACTACCTTGCCCTGCAGCCATCCCTCTATGAGGAGGCGATCCATCAGATCCAGAAGGTCGATGCCTCCATGGACTGCATCTGCACCCTGACAAAGAAGATTGTAGTGGAGAAGCCCTTTGGCTTTGACCTTGATTCTGCTGTCCGGTATAACAAGATCCTAGAGATGGCTTTCGACGATAGGGAGATATTCAGGATCGACCACTACCTGGGCAAGGAGTTCATGCAGAACCTGCTCATCATGCGCTTCCATAACGACATCATACGCAGCATCTGGGACAAGGACTCCATCGAGAGCATCCAGATTATTTTTGATGAGACACACGGGGTGGACCAGCGGCTCGGATTCTATGAGAAGATCGGGGTGGTGCGTGACACAATCCAAAACCATATCATGCAGATCATCACCTACCTCACGATGAATGAGCCCGCATCCCTCACCTCGGAAGACATCGCTGTTGAAAAGGTAAAGGTATTGAAGGCTATATCCCCCATCAAGGAGTTCTCCATGGGGAGGTACGAGTCTTTAGGCGTCAATAGTGGGCATGTGGTTGATATCCCTACCTACGCGGCGCTCAAGCTCTATGTAAACACCTACCTCTTTGCAAACATCCCAATCTATGTACGTACCGGAAAGATGCAGTCTGAAGCCAAAAGCCTGATCTATGTGAAGTTCAAGAACACCACAAAGGATGTCATGCACGACCAGAGCATTGCTGAGAATGCTGTCATCATAAACATCCATCCCGAACTGACCATAGACATCAGCGTCAACCTGAAGCAACCCAACACCTCCTGGAAATCCAAGCCGGTACGGTTCCGTTTCAACCAGGCGGAGACATTTGGGGCAAACACTCCAGAAGCGTACGAGCAGATCTTGCAAAAGATACTCCAAGGGGACAAGAGCCTCTTTCCCACCATGCGCGAGATCACCGAGTCCTGGAGGATTGTGACGCCCATGCTGGAGCATGACCGCCACAATGAGGTCTATCCTGTAAGGACTCTGCCTCGCTTTGCAACTGAGTTGGCTGAGAAGAACAATTTCAAGTGGTTTACGTAGAGCTGGATGCAAGATAGGAATATTGAAGGGACGGCATAGGGCCGTCCTTTCTCTATTCCTCCACGGGTCTAAGAGTTTAGACAGAAAAAGGAGTGCTTGCCGATGGCAAAAACAACCGATTCTCTTGCTACAAGGCTATCAGTTCCATCAAGGCTCATTTTTTTCATCGTACTTCAATTTCTTTTTTCACTCCTACTTCCCTACCCTTTGGTTGCTTTAGGCAAATCCGAAGAGACAGTACAGAAACTGTCTGGCTCCTATTCTGTAGTCGGCAAGACGACTATCAGGGCAGGATTCTCCTTTCCTCCCTTTGCTAATGAGAGGCAGAGGGCCTTTACCTTCGAAAAGATGGAAGAGCTGTCGATCGACAGGCTGAGGATAGCCATTGACTGGAGAGACAGAGAACCTGAACAAGGGTCTTTCTTTTGGGAGCCTATGGACAAGCGAATGCAAGCTGCCAAAGATCACAACATCAAGGTGTTCCTCACCATAGCAAGTGTAGGGCCTCCCTGGGCAGTAGGAAAACAACCAAACCTCTTTAATGAAGATGCGCTAGCAACCTTCTTCACAGAGATACTCACCAGGTATGATTCCATCCATATGATACAGTTTGGTAATGAGTGGGAAGCAGGAAGTGATGGCTACACTGATTGGCCCTCTATACAGAAGTTTGTTCACTATACCAACATGCTCTACGATGAGGTGCAACGCCTCTGCCCTCAAACAAAGGTTGTTCTAGGGGGTATTACCCGCCTCTATCCGATCCATGAACTACGTATGCAAAACGCTTTCACACTCGATCTTTCCCAGCTTCAATTAACTAAACACTGGTCACAGGAGAAGCTTTTACAAAGAATTGAACGAGATGAAGAGGAGTATAAAGCACTCAATATCAAAGCTCATGCAGAGTATGTATTTGAGCACGCTAACTACGATGTCCTGGATATCCACCTCTATGATGATGGTGAGAACTGGGAGGCATATCTTTCAATCGTTCCAAAAGAAGTCCCTATCGTAGTATCAGAGTTTGGAGGTCCGAGCTCGGAATTTGAACGGACCGATCCTTCCTATCATGCGACTAGGATGGAAGCGTACCTCGATGCAATAGAGAAGCTGCCCATCACTGAAGCCTACTACTTCAAGCTAGTTGATTCGCCTGAGTCCTACCACAAGCACTCGGGCCTTTATACCAAAAGGCTCAAGAGGAAGCCTGCATACACGGTATTCAAAGAGAGGCTTTCACCAAGGACTTGAGGGTCTCATCCCTTCTGATCATGGCAAAGAGGCAATGCTCGGTAACCAGAGCATAGGTTGGTTCTTGCATCCTCTCCAACACCCTTTCATTCCTCTCTGCATAGGCTTGATATTCTTCGACTGCTGTAGGGTGCATAGTGACCTCCCAAGGTTTTTACATGTCTGGCATTCTTTTGCTTTTGGTTGTTGTCGTCAGGGTTTCAGTAGTCTAGAATGTTGTTGGCAAGAAAGGAACCCTATAATATGAACACTTCACAGTTTGCTAAAAACATCGGCATACACTATCAGTATACGCTTCTGCTCAACCTCGGCCTGGTCAGGGGTGTGTGGATGATCTACCTTGCCTCACGGGGTTTCACCCTTTTACAGCTGGGCATCCTTGAAGCGACCTTCCATATCGTCTCCTTTTTCATGGAGGTCCCGACAGGCTCAGTTGCCGACCTCTGGGGACGTAAGACCAGCAGGATAGCAGGAAGAGTGGTTAGCATACTGAGCCTTGCCATCATGTTCTACTCTCAGAGTTTTGCCCTGCAGCTTATAGGGTTTACCATCTCAGCCTTGGGGTATAATCTTGAATCAGGGGCGGGTGACGCTTTGGTCTATGACTCCCTCCTGGCTATAGGAATCGAGGATTCCTACATGAAGGTGTTGGGAAGACAGGAACTCATTGCCCAGGGTTCTGCTGTGGTGGCCTTCCTGATAGGAGGCTACCTTGCACTCCATAGCTATGCCTTTGCATTCGGCATCTCCATGGCTATTTGTTTGGCGGCAGCCCTTCTCTCCCTGGGTTTTACCGAACCCCCTATGGAGTGCAAGGAGGAAAACAGCCTGGATACGGGCTTGGAGAAATCCATTCTCTTCTCCATGAAAAAGCAGATTGCAGACAGTGCCGGAGTCATGGTCGATAAGCCCCGTATCGGCCTTCTCATCCTGTTTTCTGAACTGCTGTTTGCCTTCATGATCTGCCTGTTCTTTTACCTGCAGAACTTCTGGACCCAACAAGGCTTCACTGAAAGCCAGATTGGCATTGTCTTTGCGGTGCATGCGATAGTTGCAGGCTTCACCTCGTTCAAGGCAGTGAACATTGAACGCAAAATTGGACAGAAGGGAGTTCTGGTGGGTATGCCCTTGCTGCTTCTTCTCTGCCTCTGGGCAGTCGCACTCTCCCCCTGGGCGATGGTGTTCTATATCATGACGGGCTGCATTGAAGGGATCCTGATCGTAACAGTTGGCGATTATCTGAATAGGCTCATTCCCAGCGCACAGCGGGCAACCATCCTTTCCTTCCAGAGCATGGCCTTCAGCATGTTCATGATCACTCTCTTCCCGCTCGTGGGATGGATAGGAGACAAGTACTCCCTCCATCGCTCTTTTCTTGTCATGTCGGTATTAGGAACTTTGCTTTGCATCCCGTATTT
>CAYMRN010000048.1:0-8867 GCA_964392855.1 uncultured Sphaerochaeta sp. | reverse complement strand
AAAACTGAGGCCCAGGTTCTGGGCCATTCCCATTCCGGCAGAACCGGAAACGCCCAAGGAAATATCCTGGACACCAAATTTTTCTAGGATTGTAGACAGTAAGGTTACCGCTGTCTCGCGTATCTGGGAAAAGTGACGGGTATACTCTGCATGTACAAGATTACCAGCTGTATCAAGAACTACGCTCTTCATCGTAGTGGAGCCAACATCTAATCCGATCTTCACCGAAATGCCTCCTGCCTGTGGAAACAATAATACTTTTTATTCCTTGTTTGGAATAGTGATTTGTTACATATATAGACACTATATCAGAAAGTGTCTATATAAATTCACTCCCTACGGTTTCCATTACAGTCAAAATCTACAGTTGTCACATTCTCTATAGCTTTTTGGAGCAAATCTTCAACCGCCATCGCATAAAAATGTTCGGTGATCAGTGTTTTGTCAGGACGCACCAAGGGATGCTTTGGGCTGAAAATGATACAGCAGTCCTCGTAGGGGAGTATGGAAGTATCATAGGTACCAATCTTGTGGGCAAAGTCCATGATCTCCTGTTTCTCCATCCCCACCAGAGGGCGCAAGACCAGCTGGTCGCTCATGCTGTCGGTGAAATCCATACTCTCCAAGGTCTGGCTGGCGACCTGGCTGAGGGCTTCTCCTGTGATGATGGCTGTGCCGTCCTGCACCAATGATATGGCATTGGCCACCTTCATCATTGCAGCGCGAAACATCAGGGTATGCTCCTCCTCGTGGCTGTGTTCCTTGATCCATAGCTGCACCTCAGTGAAGGGGACCACATGCAACCGGGTACCTTGCAAGTAGGGTGCTATGATCGAAGCGAGCGTCTTTACCTTCTCTAGGGCCTGCTCACTGGTGTAGGGAGCCGCATGGAAATAGATGCACTCCTGCTTGAGGCCCCGTTGTGCCATCCTGTACGATGCCACAGGACTGTCGATGCCACCGCTGAGCAGCATCATGGCTTTGCCTGCAGTGGTTACCGGCAACCCTCCAGGACCTGGCTGTGGTGAGGTATACAGATACGCCTTGTCACGTATTTCACAGAAAATAGTCTTGTCCGGGTATTTTGCATTGACGCGCATGTTCGGATAGGTCTTGAGCACCACCGCTCCCAAAGCACAGTCTATCTCGTAGCTGTTCAGGGGGAAGCTCTTGTCAGCCCTTCTTGTTTGGCTCTTGAAGGTACCGACACCTGAAGCAAAAGGCTCTTCCTGTATCAGGTGCGCAGCATTTGTCTTGATTATCTCAATATCCTTCTCACAACGGATGCACTTGGAGAAACCCACCACCCCGAAGGTGGTCCTGAACGCCCTGAGAGCCTGCTCTTCAGGGCAGCTGTTGCTGATTTCAAAGAAAAGCCTTCCCTGTTGTTTGCTGACAATACTTTGGTGGGGCCTGAGTTTTGCCTTGATGTTGAGCTTGAGTCGTTTTTCGAAAAAGTCACGGTTCAGGCCTTTGAGTGATATCTCACCGAGCCGGACGAGGTATAGCGTTGAATCTTTCATGCTAGCTCCCTATAGGTTGTTTTGATCGCTAGGGCAAGCAGCCTTGCCTCTTCGAGGGTGGATTCCCCACTGAAGGAGAGCCTGAGGCTGCACTTGGCATCTTGAGGCAGTACACCCATCGAATGGAGTACTCCCTGAGAGCTTTTTTTGGTGTTGTTGGAGCATGCTGAGCCTGATGATACACAAAAGCCCTTTGCATAGAGTATTCTGGTAAACACCTCACTGGGCCATGGATTGACCGAAAGGGTGAGGATGTAGGGGGAACACCCCTCATCGGGTGAAAGTATGGGAAAAGAAGCGAGCTCCTCCCTAAGAAAGGTGTGTATCTCCTTCACTTTCTGATAATTGGCATCCTGTTTGGCGAGGGCCTGATCCATGGCGGCGACCATTGAGGCTATGCCACTGAGATTCTCAGTCCCTCCACGCAGCCCTTGCTCCTGTTCGCCTGCACGGTTGAGGGCTATGACCGATGTATCGGTATTGTACAGGATTCCAACCCCGCGAGGTCCATGTATCTTGTGCCCGCTGAAGGAGGCGCTGTCGACTCCCAGCTCTTGCAGGGAGAAGGGGATCTTTCCCAAAGCCTGTACCGCATCAGTGTGGAAATGGATTTTCCTTCCCGTGCTCTTCTCTTTTTTCCGCACGACATCCACCAGGGCAGCTATGTCCTGAATAGAACCGATCACATTGTTTACCAAGAGCGAGCACACCAGGCGTGTCTTGCCAGTCAGGGCCTTTGCAAGGTCGGAGGGACGTACAAAGCCTTGGGGTGCATCCAGGTAGATGACCTTCCATCCCAACTGCCTGAAGAAGGTGCCGTAACCCTTTATGGAGGGGTGTTCGATGTTGGTAAGGATTATCTCAGCCTTTTGTGGCTTCCACAGGGTGTTGTTGATGACAATCGCATTGGATTCGGTACCTCCGCTGGTAAAGGTAATGCTTGAGGAGGGCACATCAAGGTGGCGGGCGCACTCATCCCTCAGCTCCTCCAAAAGGGCCTTTGCCTTCACCCCTTCCTGGTGTAGGGATGAGGGGTTACCTATATATGTCCTAGCTACTTCTGCATATCTTTCGATAGCCAGCTCACTCATGCAAGTAGTAGCGGCGTTGTCAAAATAATATATTTTTGTCATTGGTTGCATTGTCCTTGAATTTGCGTATTATTTCAAGTCGATACAAGCGTCCTCCCCCGAAGGGTTCCGTTTTTCCATCTTGTGTTTCCCCTCTACAAACGGTATAAATGAGGGTATGAATACATTACGCATGGTAACGCTTGCCAATGGCAAGCAGACTGAGATACTTCTTGCCGATGACCTCAAGGATCTCTCTTCCCATCTGGGTGACTACGGACGGTCTGTGCTCTGGGTTTTCGATACCAATACAGCCAAGCTGTTCAAGCAGCTTCCCCCTGTGCATGTGGTCCTGGAAAGCGGGGAGTCCTCCAAGAACTTCACCTCCCTTGAGAGGATACTCTTCTCAGCAATGGACGAGGGCCTTGGTCGTGATGGGCGTATCATTGGCTTTGGTGGAGGCGTCGTCTGCGACATGGCAGCCTTTGCCGCTTCAGTCTACATGCGAGGGTGCAACCTCACCTTGGTGCCCACCACCTTGCTCTGCATGGTCGATGCCTCGTTAGGGGGAAAGACCGCCATAGACTTCAGGGGACTGAAGAATATGGTCGGCTCCTTCTATCCGGCCGATGAGGTGCTCATCAGTTTCGATACCCTGCGAACCCTCAGTGAAAAGGAGTTTCTCAATGGCCTTGCGGAGGTCCTCAAGCACGCCCTGCTCAGCCAGGACGAGGAGCTGTACAAGCTGCTGTTGACCAAGAAGAATGAGATTCTCTCTCGGGAGCCTGAAACCCTCAAGCTGCTGCTGGACCTCTCTTTGGCAGTGAAGATTTGTTATATCGAACCGGACACCACCGAGAAGCTGGGCATCAGGCAGATGCTTAACCTGGGCCATACCTTCGGGCATGCCCTGGAGTCCTCGTCTCACTTCGGTCTCTTCGGACACGGCTCTTGCATTGCCTGGGGGACCGGGCGTGCCCTGCAAGCTGGGGTAATGCTGGGCATCACCGACAAGGCATACGCTTCAGGGGCAACCAAGCTCTTCAAGTCCTATGGGTATGAGATGGACTACCGCATAGGTCGGGGCGATTGGATCGACTATCGCGAGCATCTTTCAAAGGACAAGAAAAAAGAGGCCGGAAAGGTGCTCTTTGTCCTGATGGAAGGTCAGGGCAAGGCAACTCTCAAGCCTCTTGAAATGCAGGCTGTGCAGCACCTGGTGATTGCAAAGCCGTTATTCTAGTCACTCAACCAATTTCAACAGTTTTCCGTAGATCTTGCCGACTTGCTTGGCAAGCTTCATCTCTTTGGCCTCTTCAAACCTGTCTCCAAGCTGCAGCAGGGTATAGAGCGAGCTGTCCAGCGCATCAAACCCATCGGAGTTGAAGGTGAAACGGAAATTACCATCCCCACTCTCCTCAAACCCAACAAAGCCAAGCAGCTTGCGCTCCTTCTTGTTTCTGGAAAGGGTCATGATCCAGGAGAGGTTGTCGACAAGGGTCTGCCCGTCTTCAATGGTGTATATGCTTCTGGGCGGGTTGTCCAGGATCCCTTTCTGGACATCAATCTTTCCATACAAGTCAAGGATTGAGAAGAACTTGTCTCCATAGTGGATGTAGTACCCTTGGTAGAGAAGCGTTGCAGGGAAGTTCTTTGGCCTCTTGGGGGCCTTCTCATTGGTCTGGTAGAGATAGGACAGGTCCTCAAGGGGTATGACGGCAACGGTACGCTTCTGTCTTTTCCCCAGTGTGATGGTCGGATAGGTACGCTTGTAGACCGAGATGGTCGCCTTACCCTTTGCTGTGCTCTCAATCTTATCCTCAGCCTCTTTTTGCTTACGCAACTCTTTTGCAGAGAGCTTTTTCTTCCCCTTGGCAGTGAGTGCGGTCAGTTGCCTGTAGATGTCAGGGTTGATGTCATCAAGCCAAGCTTTCTCAAGCGGGCTTACCGAGCGGGCATACATGCGACTTGTCTGCACTATCTCCCCGGCGATGATGAACTGTGGCAGTGTCTTGAAATAGGCGCTGCCTGGGTGGATGAACACCTGGTTTGCCGTAAGGCTCTTGTACATGTTGCGCTCTGCCTTTATGCAGATATACTGCAAGAGGCCACTGGCGATGCAGCTGAGGTACTCACGGATAGTACCCCCATGGGTAAGGGGAAAGCCAATCTCAGAGCAGATCTCCCCAAGTTGTTCCTCCACATGCACAATCTCCTGCATCCCCTGGTAATCGAGGTAGTACTTTTTGCAGAACCGTTCCTTGGCCTCTTTGGTGGTGTTTGCAGTGTACTGCTTGAAGATGTTCAGATAGGCGACAAAATCCCCATATTCGGAGTTGTTGAGCTTCTTGTGGGCTGCACGGGAGAGGTCCTCCTCACCGGGAGTGAAGAGAAACGGATTCTTGGTCGAGAGGAAGGAGACTGCAATGAGCACCTCCTCAAGGACATCCGGATAGTGTACCAGAGCTTCGACCAGGACGCGTGAGTGACGAGGCAACAAGGGGAACTTGCACATCAGCGACCCGATGGTGGTCAGGTAGCGTTTCTCATCGATTGCACCGATAAAGCGCAGGGTCTCCTCGGCACTGGTGATGGCGCTGTTCTTTGGCCGGGTGATGAAAGGGAAGTGCTCGTAGTCGTAGATTCCCAAATCACTCATCCTCAGCACAACCTCACTTAGGTCGGTCCTGAGTATCTCCTCTGTACCATAGAGCATTCTCTCATTGTAGTCCTCTTCGCTGTAGAGCCGGTAACAGACTCCAGGGGCTGTGCGTCCGGCCCTTCCTTTGCGCTGGTCACAGCTGCTGCGGCTGATCGGAAGGGGGATGAGCGAGGAGGTAAAATCCTTCTGGTTATAGAAGTTTATCTTGGCTATCCCCGTATCGATGACAGCGGTGATGCCGTCGATGGTGACAGAGGTCTCAGCGATGTTGGTGGCTACCACCACCTTGGTCTTGCCTTCGCTTGTGTCATCGAAGACCGACTCCTGCTCCTCCTTGCTCAAACGGCCAAACAGGGGATAGATCTCAAGCAGTTTCTCTGTATCTGCGGCGAGAAGGGCGTTTACGCAGTTGGTGATGTCAAACTCCCCACTCATGAAGACCAGGATATCCCCCATCTTCTTTCGTGCCTGTTTCAGGACAATCTTGGTGATGGCCTCCACCTGGTTTTCCAGGTTCTCCTGCTTGAGGGGGTGGTAGACTACGTCAATGGGCCATATCTTGGCATCTATGCTGATGACCGGAGCATTGTTGAAGAACTGGCTGAACACCTTGGTGTTGATGGTGGCGCTGGAGATGATGACCTTGAACTCAGGTCGGTTTTTCATAACATCCTGCAAGAGACCGAGGATGAAGTCGATGTTCAGCGAACGCTCATGCGCCTCATCGACTAGGATCACACTATAGTTGGTCAGAAGGGGGTCGGCCTTCAGCTCCATAAGCAGGATACCGTCAGTCATGACCTTTATCCTTGTGTTGAAGGAGGTCGTATCATCGAAGCGCATCTTGTACCCGACGAATTCAGGGGCGCTGTCTACTTGCTTTCGGATATAATCCGATACGCTGAGGGTGGCTATTCGCCTCGGTTGGGTGATTCCCACCATAAGCGAGCTTGTGTAGCCTGCCTCATGGAGAATTATGGGAAGCTGGGTTGTCTTCCCGCTTCCGGTAGGGCTCTCTACTATGATAACCTGATTCTTATCAAGCGCTTCGAGAATTTCCTTCCTGTGTAGGTACACAGGTAACTTTTTCATATCTTTCAAATTAATTCCTTTCTAGTATGGAGATAGCTTCCTCGATGCTGATCATCTGGTGCATCTCCCTGGTTTGTAGATTTTTAAGGGTTACTTTCCCTGCATCCTTCTCTAGGGTGCCACAAATCAGACCATAAGGTATATGGTTTGACTCTGCATACTTGTACTGGGCCCCCATCTTCTTGCCCATCAGGTAAACATCGGTGCGAATGCCCTCACAGCGGAATCGCCTTGCAAGGGTGTCATACCAAGCCATCAGGCTCTCATCCATGCAGAAGATGATGAGGTCCGAGGAACTTGCCTTTTTGATCAGGGGGCTATTGAGCTCCTCAAGGGCTGAGAGCAGCCGGTCAAGGCCGATGGAGGACCCTACTCCGGGAAGCTGCTCCTTTGTGTATAAGGATGCAAGGTCATTGTAGCGTCCTCCGCTACATACCGAGCCATAGTGGGGCAGCTTGGTGAGGAAGGTCTCATAGACAATGCCTGTGTAGTAATCAAGGCCCCGTGTGATGGAGGGGTCCAGCCTGAAGTGGCCTTCAATGCCAGCTGCCTGCAGATAGCCGTAGATGGTCTGCATCCTTAAAGTATGTTCGACTTCCCCTCCTGCTAAGGTACTGAGCCTTTCCAAGGTGGTCAAGAAAGGCTCCTTCTGGTCATCGACGGTGATGTACCTGAGAATATTGTCTGCCTTTTTTCTTGAGCCGGTACACTCCTCAAGCAGGGTATGGACCTCTCTCTCCCCGATTTTTTTCAGCTTGTCCACTATCCTGAGTATCTCAGTGCTTTTGTCTTCGATGCCCAGATGGTGGAGAAACGCATTGAAAAGCCCCCTATGGGCGATGCAGAACTGGAAATCCGTGACTCCCATCACCTCAAAGGAGCTCTCCATCATAGCCAGGATCTCATAGTCAGCCTCTGCACTATCAAGACCGACTATGTCAAAGTCGCACTGGGTGAACTCACGAAACCGTCCCTTTTGGGGATTCTCCCCACGCCATACCTTGTTGATGTGAAAGCGTTTGAAGGGGAAGGAGAGCTCATGTTGGTGCAGTGCCAGAAAGCGTGCAAACGGTACGGTGAGGTCGAACCTCATCGCGACATCTCGCTCGCCATTGTCCAGGAAGTGGAAGATCTGCTTGTCCGTCTCCCCACCTCCCTTTCCTAGCAGGACCTCCGTATATTCAAGGACTGGAGTGTCTATGGGTACAAATCCGTAGAGGGAGAAGTGCTCTTCCAGCTTGTTGACGATTGCCTTTTTGGGAATCTCCATGGATGGAAGGAAATCACGGAAACCCTTCAGTACCTTGGGTTCTATGATGGCTCGTTTCTCTGTTTCAACTCTCATTATCCTATACTCCTGTTGTGCTTTTGCCCTGGATGGTGTACAAATAGTGTATAACGAATCGCTTGTGCTCTGCAATATGCGGTTCTTTGGTAATATACACACATTGAGAGCAAGATGCTAATTAGATACAAACAAGACGAACATGGAAAGACGGTCCCGGTAGCAAACATTTACACGCAAAAGGAACATAAGATCAACTCCGCGCTCCTGGACAGGGATGCCGTATGGGCGATCAAGAAACTGCAGCAGTCCGGGGCTGAGGCCTATTTGGTAGGGGGAGCTGTACGCGACCTTATGCTTGGCCAGATCCCCAAGGACTTCGACATAGCCACTAGCGCATCACCGAGGCAGATCCAGCGGCTTTTCTGGAATGCTCGCATCATAGGCAAGCGTTTCAAGCTGGTGCATCTGGTCTTCAAGGACAAGGTGCACGAGGTCTCCACCTTCCGTAGCGGTGAAGAGGCGATGGATGGGAACAACAACGTGTTCGGATCCATCGACCAGGATGCAAAACGACGGGATTTTTCCATAAACTCCTTCTACTACGACCCCTCAACCAACCAGCTGTTGGATTTCAACAACGCGATGGAAGACTTCAAGAAGAAGCGCATCAGCTCGATCATCCCCCTTGATGAGTCCTTCAATGAAGATCCTGTGAGGATGATCAGAGCCATCAAGTATTCGGTCACCACCGGCTTTGCGCTACGTATGAATGTACGCATGGCCATCCGCAAATACTCCAATGCACTATCACGAACCTCCTCCAGCCGTCTTACCGAAGAGGTCAACAAGATTCTCGCCTCCGGCCACAGCCGTGAGATTTTCAATGAGCTGCAAAAATATAAGCTCTTGGTCTTTATGCTCCCCTGCTTCTCCATCTACAGCAAGTTTCCTCAAGTCCAGGACAGCCTGAGGGAGCTGGACAAGCGTGTGATGTTGGCAAGGGAGAACAAGGGACCGCAGATCATGCTCGCTGACATGATCAAGGCTCTTGTCGACCCCCTGATCGTCTTTGCCGATGACCAGATGACCAGCGAAGAGCGGTTCAAGGAGACCTTCAGGCAGATCAAGGTGCTTATCAGCCCGATGACCCCATCCAACTATGAGGTTGAGCTGGCCAGTGAACGACTGCTCTCAGCCCGAGGTTTCAAGACACCCCGCAACTGTGTGCGAAG
>CAYMRN010000047.1:8442-8987 GCA_964392855.1 uncultured Sphaerochaeta sp. | reverse complement strand
TGAAAGGGCAAGGTACCCCAATAAAGAAAATGGTCGTACCAATCATCAGAATTCAGACTCCTTTTCGTTGCAGACACCTTATTATCACGAATATCCCTTTCTTAAGAGAAATTTGGTTGTGCTAGGAGGATCCTTTCTTTATATTACATTGGATAGATAGAAAAAATGAGTTCAATGAGTTTACCCCCATGGTAGGGTTGCCCAACCTTTTGAGGAGCAGCGGATGATTTCCTTTCCCATCATTTTCATCAACTTTCTTTCCATTGTGATGATGATGGTAGTAACCATCACCATTTGGAATATTCGTGATAAGAATGGGGCAATCCAACTGTTTTTCGCTTCCTTGTGTATGCTCTTCTGGTCCATAGGATCCTTTGCCGACTTGCTCTCATCTGATATGCAATCAAAACTGATCTGGAGGAACTTTACCCAGATAGGGGTCTTCTTTACCCCTGTAGCCACCCTTATGTTTGCCATAGTCTATACTGGGATCGGCAATGCGAGACGAAAGCTCCTAGCGTTGGCCTCCTATAGCGTACAAAGCA
>CAYMRN010000047.1:0-8432 GCA_964392855.1 uncultured Sphaerochaeta sp. | reverse complement strand
TACAAAGCATCGGAATCCTGCTTGTCTGGACTGATGGCTTTCATCACCTCATACGCGAAAGCGTCACTGTCTTGAAGACTCCACTTTCAGAAACGCTTGTTGTTGTGCCCACCACCTTGGCAAAATTTCTGATATCCATCAATTTGCTATTTTCCCTTGTAGCTTTGGGTGTGCTTGGTCTCTATGTTCTCAGGACCACGACTGTTTCCCGAAAGCAGAGCATGACCGTTTTCGGTGGTATGCTTGTCGCCACTTCCTACTCGCTGCTCAAAGTGGTGATGGGCGATGGGTTCGCACAATTGGTTCCTATTTCCGGCATTTTTGCAATTTCAGCCCTGTTTATGCTTCTGGGCATCTACCGGTACGACCTTCTGAAGATAGCTCCCCTAGCACGTGAACAGGTATTTCACTTTCTTGGTGATGGCATAGTAATCGCCTCAGCACAAGGAAAGCTACTTGAAGCAAACCAAGCTGCTCTCTCAATGATGGGACCTACACTCAACGACCTTGGTACAAACCTTAAGGCTGAGGTCCCCCTGTGGAATGAATTCCTTCTCCAGGAAAGGGAAGGGGAGTTCTCCTTTTATCGCGCAGAGACCTTCTATAACTGTAGTGTCTATGCGATTAGGACAGGTCACGGTGGAATTGTCGGGACAATCTCCCTCTTGAAAGATAATACGGAACAGAAACGGAAAAATGACCTGCTGCAGATCCGTGCCGAGCGTGATGGCCTGACCGGTATCTATAACAGGCAGACCTTTATCGAGAAAGTGGAGAAGCGACTTCGTCAAAACAGACAGAGCGCTTGCTTGATATTCTTTGACATTGACCACTTCAAGCTGGTCAACGACAAGTATGGCCATATGGTTGGGGATCAGATGCTGCAAGGAGTAGCTGCTTGCGCACAAGCGATGCTTGTGGGGAAAGATATCCTAGGGAGGATGGGTGGTGAGGAGTTCTCTATTTTCCATACCTCAGAGACCCAAGAAGAGACCCTTCGCTTGGCTGAGGAGCTGCGAAGACAGGTGGAGGAGACCGTCCTTTCCATTGACGGACATTGTGTTTCCTGCACCATCAGCCTGGGACTGAGCTTTTCCAAAGCTGCAAGCTTTGACCTGATGTACAGAAGCGCAGACCAGCAGTTGTACCGGGCTAAGAATGCAGGAAGGAACTGTATTCGCTACATTTCCCTTGATGAGACAACCCACTGAGCTCCTCTCAATGAGGCTTTTCTTGGTTTATTCTTTTTTTGGATGGTAGGAGCATGATTTTTCCCTTACCCTGGTGTCGCATATATATCAGTTGACCTTGCCTACTTTTGTCAGTACGCTATGAAGGAAGAGGGGATATTTTGAAAATTAAAGGATTATTCAGCCATGCGGTGACTCAGGATGTTGTGATGTTGCTGAACACCCACAGAAGTAAGGTTCCGACCCGGGTGGGTGAGAGCTGGCAACCAGATGTTGCACAGTTTCTTCTCGATATGTTTCCCGAGGCACTTGATTACGGATTGCAACTCAGCGATTTGGCTGAGATGGTCACTGAAGACGAGTTTGACCTAATGGCTGACGAGCTTTTCGAGTTCTCAGACCTTGATGATGATGACCACTATGAAGAAGAGGATGACGACATATGAACGTCCTAGGCATTGAGACCTCGTGTGATGAGTGCTCTGCCGCCATTGTACGCGATGGAAAGGACATTCTTAGCAATGTGGTCGCTACCCAGATAGAACTGCACAAACCCTATGAGGGGGTGGTCCCCGAACTCGCATCCCGCCTGCATACTGAGTGGATAGCACAGGTAGTGCAGTCTGCGATAGAGAAAGGCGGCATCAGCATCTCTGATATCGATGCTGTTGCCGTAACCAGCAGACCAGGGCTGTTGGGTTCCCTGCTTGTCGGACTCAACTTTGCAAAAGGATTTGCAGCGACCTTGGACGTGCCTTTCATAACTATCGATCACATACGTGCCCATCTATATGCCTCACAAGTGGAGAAGCCCTTGGCTTATCCCTACCTTGGCATCCTCGTATCTGGAGGGCACACGGTAATCTGCCGAGTTGAAGACTATGATACCATAGAGGTCTTGGGAACTACCATTGACGATGCAATAGGGGAGGCCTTTGACAAGGTAGCCAAACACTATGACCTTGGGTATCCAGGGGGAGTGGTCATCGACCGCCTTGCTAAAAGTGGTAACCCCATGGCCTTTCGTTTTCCTGGATCTGCACTGAGCAAAGGTGACCACCCCTATGATATATCCTATAGCGGACTCAAGAGTGCGGTGATAAACCAGCTGGACCAGTTTTGGGACGGTGAGAGTGAGAAGAGTCCTGAAAATATTGCTGCATCCTTTCAGAGGGTGGCTGTAGGCACGCTGATGCGTCGCGTTCGCCTTGCCCTTGATGAAACCGGGCTCAAACGCATTAGCGCCGGTGGTGGCGTAGCTGCAAACTCCCTGCTTCGAAGCGAGCTCACTGCATTGGAGAAAGGCGGCTATGAGGTTGCATTCCCGTCCTTGAAACTCTGTACGGACAATGGGGCGATGATTGCCGCCCTTGCATATAAGTATCTGCAAGATGGAGTGCGCTCGGATTTTAGTGAATCCGCGACTGCCAGAGTAAGTGCATTCAAGAAAAGTTACCCCTAAATGAGAGGATTATGGACACACTGTATGATTTGGACAATGTAATTCGAAAGGTACCCGATTTCCCCAAACCGGGTGTTCTCTACTATGACATTACTGGAATTCTTGCGGTTCCCGCAGCCTTTTCGTACTGTCTCGATAGGTTGGAGGCCCTCTGCAAGGGTAAGAAAATCGATTCCATAGCCGGCATTGAGGCACGGGGCTTCATATTTGCAGCCCCTCTTGCTGAACGGCTTGGCGTGCCTCTTATTCTGGTGCGCAAGCTGGGGAAACTCCCAGGCAAAGCCTATAAGAAGAGCTTTGAGCTGGAGTATGGCTGTGATGTGGTCTGTGTCCAGGAAGTGGACGTCGTACCCGATTCCCACGTCTTGCTTATCGATGACCTTATCGCCACAGGTGGCACCATAGAAGCCGCTGCATCCATTTTTGAAGAGAATGGGGCAAAGGTTGAAGGGGTCCTTGGAGTGATCGGTTTGCCATTTCTCAACTATGAGAAGGTGTTGTACAAGTACACTGTCGATGTATTGGTTGAATATGATGCTGAATAGGGGGGATATTCCAAACCCCACTTGACAAAATCTATCCATTTCCGTATCCTACCACAGGATTTGAAATTGGGATGTAGTGTAACGGTAACACTGCAGATTCTGGTTCTGCCTTTGGGGGTTCGAGCCCCTCCATCCCAGGTACGGTTCCTTCGTCTAATGGTTAGGACAGGAGATTCTCAGTCTCTAAATAGGGGTTCGATTCCCCTAGGAACTAAAATGTAAGAAGGGGCAGCCTTGAAGGTTGCTCTTTTTTTTCGCTATACTACCCATAAGGAAACATAGAAAGATGATTACCGCTTCAAACATAGGACTTTCATATGGAACTCAGGTTCTGTTTAAGGAAGTAAACATACGATTCAACCCCGGCAACTGCTACGGCATCATTGGAGCCAATGGTGCCGGCAAGTCTACGTTCCTGAAGATTCTGTCCGGTGAGATAGAACCTGATACTGGGGAAGTGATCATAACTCCAGGCGAACGTATGGCTGTCCTCAGACAGGATCACTTTGCCTTTAACGACTACACCGTACTTGAGACTGTCATCATGGGGTATGAACAGCTGTATGAGATCATGAAGGAACGTGATAGGATCTACGCCAAGGAGGATTTCACCGAGGAGGACGGCATTCGTGCTGCTGAACTTGAAGGTGACTTCGCTGACATGGGAGGGTGGGAAGCTGAAGCCCAGGCCGCCCAGATGCTCGATGGCCTTGGCATTGCAACTGAGCTGCAGGAAAAGAGTATGCGTGATGTTGAAGACAACATCAAAGTGCGTGTCCTCTTGGCCCAGGCCCTGTTCGGCAACCCTGATATCCTGCTCTTAGACGAACCTACCAACCACTTGGACCTGGAGTCCATCCACTGGCTGGAAGAATTCCTGGCAAACTTTGACAATACCGTCATAGTGGTAAGCCATGACCGTCACTTCCTCAATACCGTCTGTACCCATATTGCCGACATTGACTTTGGCAAGATCCAGCTTTTTGTAGGTAACTATGACTTCTGGTACCTTTCCAGTCAGCTTGCTGGAAAGCAGATGAAGGACGACAAGAAGCGAAGGGAGGAGAAAATTGCTGAACTGAAGGAGTTTATCCAACGGTTCTCCTCCAATGCCTCGAAAGCGAAACAGGCTACAAGCAGGAAAAAGCTCATAGACAAGCTTACCATTGACGATATCAAGCCCTCATTGAGACGCTTTCCCTATATCGCCTTCAAACCACTTCGTGAGCCGGGAAAGAACATCCTTGAGGTTAAGAACCTCACCAAGATCGTTGACGGGGTTAAGGTGTTGGACAACTTCTCCATGACCCTGAACAATGGGGACAAGGTCGCCTTTGTCGGTCCTGACCACTTTGCCAAGACGCTTCTGTTTGAAATCCTGGCTGGCAGCATTGAACCCGATGAGGGGTCCTATACCTGGGGGGTGACAACCAGCCTCTCCTATTTCCCCAAGAACAACAGCCACCTGTTTACCGAACATATTCCCATCACCGACTGGCTTAGGGAGTATAGTGAGGAGAAGGATGATACCTATATCCGTTCGTTCCTGGGAAGGATGCTTTTCAGCGGTGATGAGGCACTGAAGGACTGTACAGTCCTTTCAGGAGGGGAGAAGGTGCGATGTCTGCTTTCACGCATGATGTTGGAGCAGTCCAATGTCCTGATGTTTGACGAACCGACCAGTCACCTCGACCTTGAGGCGATCAGCGCACTGAACGACGGGCTCATCGAATTCAAGGGCGTCTTGCTGTTCAACAGCCATGACCACCAGTTTGTCGATACCATCGCCAACCGAATTATCGAATTCACTCCTAAGGGAGTTATTGACAGGGTGATGAAGTTTGAGGAGTATTATAAGGACCCGACTATCAAGGCCCTTCGTAACGAACTGTATGCTGATTCACACCATACAGTAGCCCTTTAGGAGACACTATGCTCATCGTGGTAGACATTGGAAACTCGCATACAGTAATCGCTGTCCATGACGACGAGAAATGGGTGGATTCGTTTAGGATCTATAGCGACCTTAAGAAAACCAGCGATGAGTATTTTGTCGTCTTAGAGAGCCTCTTGAGCCATGCGGGCATCAGCAAACAGGATATCAACCGATCTGTAATCAGTTCGGTTGTTCCCAATCTTACTCGCTCAGTGCAGAAAAACATCATCCGTCTTTTTGATGTGCAGCCCCTGATGGTGGACAGGTTTGTCAAGTCAGGGCTCAAGGTCGACTCTATCCCGGTAGAGCTGGGGTCAGATTTGCTGTGCAACCTTGCCCAGGCCCATCATATGCACCCTCACTCTCCGGTGATGGTGGTAGACTTCGGTACAGCTCTGACCTTCAGTACGGTAGGGGCTGACGGCTCTGTGCTTGGGGCTTCCATAGCCCCAGGGCTTGTCACGGCGGTAAACGCCCTCTATGGGAACACTGCCCAGCTTCCCCAAGTCGAACTGAGGCTCCCTGAAATGGTCATTGGCAGAAACAGCCAGGATTCCATACGCAGCGGCATCATGTTCGGTTATGCAGGGATGGTCACCTCCCTTATCGAGCGAAGTGAACAGGAGCTTGGACAAGAGCTCTATGTGATAGCCACAGGGGGCTTGAGCACCACCATAGCCCCCCTGATAGGCCGCATCAACCAGCTCTCTCCCATGCACACCCTTGAGGGGCTGAGGCTCATTGCTGACCTGAACTAGAAGCAAAAGACCCCCATCTTCATTATTTGGATCTCCATGCCCTCACGCGTGCGTGCGGTGATGTTCATATCCTTCGACCCTACCATGAAATCGACATGCATCAGGGATGTGTTGCAACCCGCTTCGTTGAGGCTCTCATCTGAAGTCAGTCGTGAGCCATGGGCAAGGCAGGAGGGGTACCCATCACCTAAGGCAATATGGCAGGATGCGTTTTCATCTATCAGTATTGAATCAAAGACAAGTCCGCTTTGGGCGATGGGGCTGGACTCATCGACCAAGGCACACTCTCCTATGCGTCTGGTTCCCTCATCAATGGCGAAGAAGGCATCCATAACCAGTTTGCCCACCTTTGCCGAATAGTCTGTAACCTTCCCATCCTTGAAAACCAGACGGACCTCCTCGGTCCTGCTGTTAAGCACCGACACAGGTCGTGTTGTGGTGATGTACCCATTGGCACGCATCCTGTCAGGGGTGGTGAATATCTCTTCAGTGGGAAGGTTGGGGAAAAATTCAGAGCCGTCAGGCAGTGTCCCCCCTCCACCTAAGAATCGTGCCTGCTCAGTAAAGCCTATGGTGAAGTCTGTTACCGGGCTTTTGAAGTGCAGGCTGTCGATATGCATGGCATCGAGCCTCTCCCTTCTTCTTTTCAGCAGCAGGGAGTGCTCTTCCCATGCTGAGAAGGGATCTGCGTGATCGAGGCGCAGGATGGGTTTCAACACCTCAAGCAGTTCAGCTGTAGTCGCATGTTCGCCAAGGACCTGGCGTGCCCACCGGGGCCCGGGGGCCGCGACCACACACCAGGGCAGTTCATGGCGCATGGTCTTCTTCAGTCGGGTAAGGGAGAACTCGCGCTTGGCCGTACCGTAGATCTGGTTGTTTTCCTGATGTAAGGGGGCATGGTCCAGGCGGTCTTCCGTACTGTCAATACGGATATACGACCAAGACTCTGCACACATCTCATAGTCAAGGGCCCGGATGAAGGCCGGACTATGCTTCAGTTGCTCATCGCTTTGGGACTCCAAGCGAGTAGCTAGCACATCAAGGTCATCAAGCAGCACCTGCACGTAGAGTGCACCATGCCGATATGCTGACTTGGAGAGGGCTCTGGCAAAATAGTAGGTTCCCGGTCCTGTCATGATCACTACACTTGCATTCTTTTTCAGGTTTATCCCTTTCCGAATGACCAAGTCCGCATACGTATCCAGTAATGGCTGATTCATTGCACACTCCTACAGTTCAAATATCCCTTCGCTCATTAGGGAAATGGTCTTTTGGCTGCCATCGACTGCTTTAATCGACAGCGTGTCGCTTCCTATGGGGATATCCAGGCGCACAAGCGAGCGGGCAAGGTGTGAGGCGTCGACATCTTCGTCCGTACTCTGGTCGGTAAGGGTGCTCAAGCTGAAGCCTCCCAATACCAGGGTGGTGGTAATCTCGTCATTGAAGTGGGGATGAAGTGCCTGGCTCAGGTACCGGCTCTCGATGGTGTCATTGTCTGCCAAGGAGATGCCCGAGACACTTCTGGCCCCCTCATCGACAGCAAAGAAGGCGTCCAGCGCCTCTTTTCCCTGATCAGCGTCGTAGGAGACGACCTTTCCTTGTGCTATGGTAAAGGTGGCCTGTTTTACCACTTTCCCCAACAGGAGGAAGGGTCTTGTTGCCGTTACTGTCCCCTCACTCATCTGCATATCAAGTGAAGTGTGCACATGTTGTATAGGGAGGTTTGGCAAAAAGGTTCGACCGCTTGAGACCTCCGATCCCCCTCCTGCCCATCTTGTCTTGTCCGCAGTTGTGGCTTCCAAGGTACAGCCCTCACCTTTGATGGTAAGCTTTAGCTTACCCGCCTTGTTGAGCACCTGCTTGCGATACTGCAGGAGGTTGGCCTGGTCTAGCCAGAATTTCAGGCCATGATCATCTTCCAACCTGTAGATTTTGGTAAAAAGCGACCACATATCCTCCTCAGAAGCGGCTTTGCCTAAAATCTGCATAGCCCAAAGAGGTCCTGGCAAGGGGACATTCGCCCAGGGGACTGCAATACGTCGGTCCAGAAACACAGGATCACTGAGCAGGCCATAGCTACCCAGCTTGACTACCTCCTCTGAAAGGGCGGTGACATTCTCGTCTGTAACGTAGGGAGAGCTGTCCAAGTCTAGCAGGTGGCACATCACATATCCGGTTACAGGAGGTCTCTTGATCCTATGCTCAACAGGGTCGAACTCCACCACTTGCGCAATTTTCCCATGATTTATCTCTACAATGGTAACCGTCTGCATGGTCGATTCGCACGCCTGCGTAGCCAGCAATCTGGCAAAATCCATTGTGCTGTTCTCACTGTTTATTGAAAGGGAATCACCTCTTTGTAATTTCAGTTGCACTTCTATGATAAGACGGGCATAGCGTCTGAGTATTTCTTGCATCGTTCCTCCGATTAACCAGTATAGCAAACAAAATAGCATTTGACAGCAGAACTGTAAAAAGAAACATGAAGGTAACTGCTCAGGTATGTCATCCTAGTTCCCGATTAAAGCCTATCTCTTTTCC
>CAYMRN010000046.1:0-9037 GCA_964392855.1 uncultured Sphaerochaeta sp. | reverse complement strand
AGACGAGATCCCCGACTTTCTTTTTCACTTCATCAGAGGCCAGGTAAGCAAAAGGAGTATCTTCACCCAGTATGCCAAGTTGCTTTTGCAAGTAGCGGTACAGGGCAAACGAACCTCCGAGCACCTTGAAGCTGTTAAGCTGTAGGCGGCTTGACTCGTCCTTGACCCAAATACCTCCAACACCAAACATAGTGGCCAGGTTGGGAAGCCCTTGCAGGGAACTCATCCTGTAACCAGGAATCTGCTTGTGAAAACGACGGGCAGTCATTGCTTCCTTTGTTGAAAAAAGTTTGGTAGCAAGGTCAATATTCTTGATCTTGTGGTCCCTCATGATCCACGAAATTTCCAGTGGGGTGTCTGCCATTCTATCCTCCATATAAATAATTGATCGAATCTATAATTTTAACTCTATAATCTACTTTATTCATCTATTTTTCAAGAGGTTATTGCTCATTTGATTAATAATAGAAAATAAATATCTAGAATCGGAATAGTATTTCATTCATCGTCAATACCCCTGAAAACAACTACTGTCTCCAATCTCTACAGTAAGCATATTCCTCTTTTGCTGTAGAATCAATCTCATAAGAAAAGAATATAACTCAGGAAAACCTGATGCAGTAAGTATACATGATACAGGGAAAAATGCAACGATTTGCAACAAAATGGCCCTGTTGTAATACGGATTTATTGCCTCTTAGAAAGAGAATATAGCTTATTGCATACCAACAAGGCAAAGGATGCAGGCAGCAAGAAGGAGGAGGCATTTGCTTGCTGGATACTATTGGAGGACAGAATACGCAGGATCAGTAACCGAATACCGAGGATTGCCTCGCTTCAGCCCCTCCGAAAGAAGAATCTTCTTTTCATCTGTCATGAAAACGGCCTCCACATCCTCGAGGGTGTTTATCAGAGCCATCCCATCCTCATACCCTAGGGCATACAGGGAGGTGGAAAGTGCATCAGCCAGAAGGGAGTTTTTGGTGATGATACTGACACTGGTATAGTCACTTTTGACCGGATAGCCTGTTTTGGTATCCAGGATGTGGTGGTACACCTCCCCTTCAAGCTCAAGGAACCGTTCATACGGGCCTGAGGTGACTAGGGTCTGGTCAACAAGGGAGAGTATCATGACATATTCCCCTCGAAGGGATTCAGGGTCCTGCACCCCTATCTTCCAGGGTGTCCCGTCCATCCTATTGCCGACGGTGAGCACATTGCCCCCCAGGTTTACGATGGCATGCCCTACCCCATGTTCAGAAAGGATTCTACCCACCTCATCGGCTGCATAGCCTTTGGCAATGCCTCCGAGGTCCAGGACCATCCCCTCATCCATGAGGAATACCGACAAGGCCTCCTCATCGAGGATGACCCGGTCATAGCCGATAAGCGGCAAGAGGGAGTCGATCTCGCTCTGTGGGGGTTTGCGAGGATGATCGCCCCCAATATCCCAAGCTTGCACCAGAGGCCCTACGGTGGGATCGAAAGCACCACGGCTCAGAGCCGCTATAGCAAGGGCTTTCTGGATGACGGAGAACGTATCGGCAGAAACAACGACCGGCTGCTTGCCGGCGTTTCGGTTCACTTCTGCAATTTCGCTCTTGCTATTGCGCAAGCTCATCCTATCCTCAATCTCCTTCAGGCGGGCAAAGCTAGCAGCAAAGGCCTCTGGAGTCGGTTTGTCATAGATGGTTACCTTGCAGACAGTGCCCAGCATGAAAAAGGATTGCGCCTGGGGTTCTGCTTGCTTCTTTGCACAAGATGCAAGCAGGACAACAAGAAGGAGGATGCCTACAGATAGGGGTATTCGACTGGTTTTTCGGTTAGTATGCATAATCAAGGAGCATTATGAGGTTTTATGGGGGTAAATGCAAGAAAGGGAATCATCGCTACAAGGAATTACCTGAATTTGATATTTTCATGACCACAGCACCTGCTAGGGAAAATAGCAGGTGCTGTGGAGAATAGTGTTGCTGAAAATAGTATTCGTAAGCCGATCAAACAACGAGATCAACCTGAAACTATACTAATTGCCAGAGATATGCTCTTACTACTAAGGCTTTTTGGTAAGGGACATTGTTTCTGTATCTGAGCCATAGTCCGTTGATACTGTAGTTATCGACACACCTAACGTAGTTGCTGACGTATCAGTAAACGTATAGGTTTCAGTTTCGTCAGTATCAACAATCTGTACTTTATACACCGTTGCGCTTTCTTTTGTATCTGTGATAGTAACACCTGCGGTTACTCCATCAACCTTGAAGTTTACAGATTCATTAAAATATGTTGAGGCCACAACTGAAAATATAATATTATCACTGGAAAAGGTGAAGGTAACCGTCATGTCAGTATTTACCGTCCCACCTTCCCCATCGTCAACGTCTTCCTTCCATGTCGCTTCCCAAGCACCTTGAATCCAGGAGGGAGGAGAAAGGGTGACACTACCTGATGAACCTCCACCACCAGAAGATGCAGATTCATCACAGGAGACAACCAAACCGATCACAAGCACAACAAGCAAGATAGCGAGGATTCGTTTTTTCATACAATGCTCCTTGTAGATCATATTGTTTCTCTGCTAACAGAGATAATCGCCAATAGGTTTTCACGTATGGAGAACTGGTTGTAACGGAGATACTCCGTACATACGCTATTTATGAGGACTATTGGAAGCAGAACTTGTGTGGTTTTCTCTCCTATCCAGTATAGTTTCCACCCGCTTTTCTCTACTGTCAATACTCGAATCCTTGCTTTTAGCGATTAAGCGAAGATTTCTTACTAGAGGAAACTGAACCTGTTACGCTAAAGATCAGAATTTATGGAATACATGCTCCTGTGCTCAATCACAAGACTATCGCTATTGATTGCGATGCTTATCGAATATGCCCCTTCCCTAGCCTGCAATACCGAAAATGAAGCAATATAGAAGACCTCTTCAGTGGAAAAAACCCTCTCCACTCCACAAGAGATCATTATCGTTACTCTGGAAGGTCCTATAGCATCTGTTAGATACAGGGTGTCTCAGCTTATCCTGTTCATCCGATGCAGGGGCCCTACCGCCGCCCTTCCCAATACGGTGCGAGGGCCTTTTCCATAGTCCTCCACCCCAAGGCAGCACATTTGATCCTTGCCGGCATATGTGCCATAGCACTAAATACTGAAGCTTCCAACAGGCGGGGATCAGCCTCATCACCTTCGATCATCTTGAAGAACAGGTCGAAAAGCTCCTTTGCCTTTAGGACGCTCTTGCCTCGAACCAGGTCTGCAAGAATCGATGCAGAGGCTTGGGAGATGGCACACCCGGATCCTGTAAAGGAAATGTCCCTGATAATCCCCTCTTCCGTGATATCCATCTCCAAGGTGATGTCATCACCGCAGGAGGGATTTACCCCATGCTCAGCAACGCTTGGCTTTGCAAGATGTCTACGGTTCTTTTGTGACCTGTTGTGCGACAGCACCACTTCCCTATACAACTCTTCAATCTGCATAGCCAAAAATCCTCCTGACACGCACCAAGGACCCGATAAGTCTGTCTATCTCCTCTTTGGTGTTGAATAGAGAAAGGCTGACCCTGCACGTTGCCTGAACGCCAAGGAAGTGCATCAGAGGCTGGGCACAGTGGTGCCCTGCCCTGATGGCTATACCCTCGCTGTCGAGCAGGGAGGCTACGTCATGGGGGTGTATCCCCTCAACGGAAAAGGCGATCAGGGGGAAGCGACGCATTCCCTTTGCAGCCTTCCCATACACCGTGACCCAAGGCAGTGTAGAGAGCCTTGCAAGGCAGTAGGAGGTAAGACTGTCCTCCCAGCTCGCTAGTGTCTGATACCCCAAGGATTCTATGTAGGAAAGAGCTGCGTCAAGGCCCACTACCCCCGCAACGTCCTGGGTCCCGGCTTCAAGCCGTTGGGGAACCTCAGCAAATGTGGCATCTTGTTCAGATACATATTCGATCATATCCCCTCCGGTGAGAAGTGGAGTAAGTTCCTCAAGCAGGGCCATCTTGCCGTACAGCATCCCAACCCCTGTGGGGCCGAACATCTTGTGGGAAGAGAAGACAGCAAAATCACAATCCAGGGCACGCACATCAACTCTCATATGGGCAATGCTCTGCGTGCAGTCAACGATTGCAACAGCACCTACCGCATGGGCCTGTGTTATGAGCTTTTCTGAAGGGAGTTCCAAGCCCAGGACATTGCCCACCTGGGCAAAGGAGACAATCTTTGTCTTGGCGGTGATTTTCTTTTCCAGCTCCTCATCATCAATGTCCCCCTCTTCGTTGACCAGCAGATAGACAAGCTGGGCACCGGTTCGCTTGCAGACCTGCTGCCAAGGTACAAGATTGCTGTGATGTTCACTGATGGGGATGACAACCTCATCCTCCGGTCCCAGGACGTTGGTCGCATAAGAGAGGGCCACCAGGTTCAGTGCTTCAGTGGCATTGCGTACAAAGACTATCTGCCTGGAATCACCAGCATTGATGAAGGAAGCAAAGTCTTTTCTCCCCCTCTCATACAGTCGGGTAGCCTCAGCACTGAGGGAGTAGAGCCCGCGATGGGGATTGGCATTCGCATGCAGGTAGTAGCTGCTCATTGCCTCTATGACAGATGCAGGCTTCTGGCTTGTAGCGGCACTATCGAGGTAGATGAGGTCACTATTGTCGAAGATGGGGAAATCTTTCCTATACGGATTAGTATCCATGGCTATCTAGCCTCCTGAAGAGTTGTTCCTCTATTTCTGCGAGAACCTCTTTGTCTGATACCAGGGCAAGGATCGGATAGAGCTGGGCTTCAACCAACAACCTCTTTGCCCGCTTCTCCCCTATGCCCCGGCTGGTAAGGTAGAAAAGTGCATTGCTGTCGAGTCTGCCCGAACTTACCGCATGCTCACCCTCAACATCCTCTTCAGCACAAAGGATAAGGGGAACAGAGCGGTTCTTTACCGCAGGGGAGAGCAAGACTGTGTACTCATCTTCGCTTCCCTTGCTCTTGTTACACCCCTTGTGAAAATCGATGGTGCCCCTAAACAACTTGGAAGCGCTGTTCAGCAGGGCTCCACGGACAAGCTGGGTGGAATTGGTCCCCTCTCCCTTGTGTTCCACATGGAAATTGAAATCTGAAGAGCTCTCTTTGTCCACCACATTCATACACCCTATGGAGCATTCGCTGGCATTTCCCTGCATATCTATGTGAGTACCGATATAGGAGTGGGCATCTCCGACAACTATCTCGACCAAGGAGAACGAGGCATGTTCACCTAAAGTGACTGAGAGCTGATCAAGGTCAGTTGCGCCTTCACTTAGGAAGCGTAGCTGTATGAGGGTCAGGTTGGCCCCTTGGCCTACATGCACCCTGGTGGAGCCGGCATGGAAACTTCTCAGCCCTACAGAAGAAGTTCGCAACCCCTTGATGAGGGTAGCGCTGCTCCCCGGCTGCATATCCACGACCAGCGTCTCTATAAGGGTGGGATTACCCTCATCAAGGAGGTAATCAAGCACAAGGGGAGTTGCTCTCGTATCCCCTTCTGCAATCTCCACCTGATAGCCAGCGTTTGCGTTCTTTCGGACAAAGGAAGTCAAGCTCTGGTCTCCATCATTGCTTTCACTATTCCGGATTTCCTCTTTCTGCCCTTCTGGGGAGAGTGAGGGGATGCGTTGCAGCAAAGCCTCCTTCTCAAGGGCAAGAAGGGCATCAGAGGGCAGAAATGGTGCCTGTTCAAACGAGACATCCAGCTCACACCCGTTCATCTGCAAGTGTCTCCAGGTGAGCACTGGAAGGGTCTGTATCTTGAGGGAGGCTCTCTGTATCCTGTTCATCCTATGCTGCCCTCCATCTCCATCTTGATCAGGGTGTTCATCTCCACTGCATATTCCATGGGAAGGGCCTTGGCTATGGGCTCGGCAAAGCCCCTTACGATAAGCTCCTTTGCCTCACCTTCGCTGAGGCCCCGGCTCATCAGGTAGAAGATCGCCTTGTCGCTGATCCTCCCGATCCTAGCCTCATGGCCGATGTCGGCATCTTCGCTACGAATATCCATTGCAGGGATGGTATCGCTTCGTGATTCGCTATCCAGCATAAGCGACTCGCACGAGATGGTTGCCTTGGAGTGGAGGGCTGCCTTGGTTATGATGACCTCACTTCGGGTTATGCAGTGCCCTCCATTCTTTGCAATGGATTTGGTGTTGACCGGAGATGTCGTATGGGCAGAAGAGTGGATCACCTTGGTCCCCGTATCAAGGATTTGGCCCTTGCCGGCAAAAGATATCCCTGTGAACTCCGAATGCGCACCCTCACCAACCAGAAGGCTCGAAGGGTACAGCATGGAGATGTGCGACCCGAACGAGCCTGACACCCATTCGATGGAGCCGTTTTTCTCGACCCTTGCACGCTTGGTATTGAGATTCATCATATTCTTTGACCAGTTCTCCACTGTTGAGTATCTCAACCTTGCCCCCTCACCGACAAACAGCTCAACACAACCTGCATGCAAATTGATGACAGAGTATCTGGGAGCTGAGCACCCTTCGATGAAGTGCAGGTCCGCCCCTGGTTCCAGGATGATGAGGGTATGTTCAAATTGTCCAGCACCCTCAGCATTGAGCCTGAAATAGGACTGCAAGGGGATGCTTACCTTCACACCCTTGGGGACATGGACAAAGGAGCCACCTGACCATAAGGCCCCATGCAGGGCGGCAAAGGTATGGTCTGAAGGAGGGACCAGTCTCATGAAGTGCTTTTTCACCAGGGCCTCATGCTCACGAAGGGCTGTCTCCATGTCACAGTACACAACCCCCTGCTCAGCGACCTCTGTTTTTACCTTGTGGTAAACAACCTCAGAATCGAACTGGGCCCCCACTCCACCTAGAAACTCCTTTTCCGCTTCAGGGATACCCAAGCGGTCAAACGTATCCCTTATGCCTTCAGGGACGCTCTCCCAACTCTCATTCATGCCGGTCCTGGGCCTGCTGTAGGTGATGATCTCATCAAGGTTGAGCTCATCAAGGCTGGGTCCCCAGACAGGAAGGGGGACCGTATGAAAGGTCTTGAGGCTTTTCAGCCTATGAGCGAGCATCCAAGAAGGTTCGCCCTTCTCGCGCGAGATGGTCCTTACCACCGATTCATCAAGGCCCCTCTTCACTCGGAAGGCAGGCTCATCAGTATTGATGAAATCATATCTAAAGTGGTCCATCTCATCAAAGGTTGTCTTCTCAGCTTTCATTGGCCTTGCCCCCCATAGCCAAGAAGGGGACAAACCCCTTCTCATCTATCTCCTTGATCAAGGAGACCCCACCTGAGGCAACAATGGAGCCTTTGATGAGGATGTGCACTTGGTCTACTGGGATGGATTTTAAGATCTTGGTATTGTGCGTGATGATCAGAAGGGAGTTCTCATCGCTGTGGTACTTCCTGATCCCTTCAGAGACAATCCTTAGGGCATCCACATCAAGGCCTGAGTCTGTCTCATCAAGTATGGCAAGCCTGGGATTGAGTGCAAGAAGCTGGACAATCTCAGACTTCTTCTTCTCCCCTCCGGAAAAGCCTACGTTGAGGTGCCTATAGGCATAGAGAGGATCCATATGCAGCCCTTCCATGATCTTCTTCAAGGTCAGGTTGAATACGAACAC
This sequence comes from uncultured Sphaerochaeta sp., assembly GCA_964392855.1. Classification (GTDB taxonomy): domain Bacteria; phylum Spirochaetota; class Spirochaetia; order Sphaerochaetales; family Sphaerochaetaceae; genus Sphaerochaeta. The sequence goes on along the minus strand of CAYMRN010000046.1, from coordinate 1,416 downwards.
GTTCTCTTCAATGCCGGTTATGGAGCCTTTGGCTGTCCTGAGGAAGTTCTCCAGCGTGATGCCGGGAACCTCTTCAGGGTTCTGAAAGGAGAAGAACATGCCAAGCTTGGCTCGTTTGTCCGTCGACAGGGATGTGACGTCCTGGCCATCGAGATGGATGGACCCTGAACGCACCAGATACTCAGGATGGCCCATAAGCACATTGCCCAAGGTAGATTTTCCTGCACCATTGGGACCCATGAGCACATGGACCTCCCCCGTTTTGACTGAAAGGTTGATAGCATTGAGTAACGGGGTATCTTCCCACAAGGTAACCGTCAGGTTTTTTATTTCCAGCAAATCGCTTGCCATTGCATAATCCTTGTATTGTGCGAGTATGCTGACTCCCAGATCCCTTCCGGTACTGCAGGACAAAACACAAAGATGACGGCCAGCAGGCCTTCCAGGTCATGGGGGCCATGACCGCACTGTCTACAATACCCTCTTAAACCTTACTGCTTCACTAGGTTTTATGTCAACCAATACGCCCCCCAGAATAGGAAACCTCCAAATACGAGGGTATCTGGAGGTTTCAGGTCGCTATGCGGCTAATGATAGTATTGGCTAGTGTTTGCTTTTCCCTTGATCGCTTACCTTTTTCATCTTTGCAGCAATTGCATCTGCATCACCAAGATAATATTTTTTGAGCATGGTGAGCTTCTTGTCGAACTCATAGACAAGCGGTACTCCCGTAGGGATATTCACGCCCATGATCTCTTCAGGACTCAACTCTTCAAAGTACATCATCAAAGCCCTGAGGGAGTTGCCATGGGCTACGATAAGCACCCTATCGCCTGAGAGCATCCTCTCCTTGATCTCCTTTTCAAAATAGGGGATTGTCCGGTCGATGGTATCCTTGAGGCTTTCCGTCAAAGGCATGTAGGTGGCATCCACCTTCCTGTAGGTATCCTGCAGTGCAGGGTTTCTGGGATCGGAGAGTTCCAAGGAGGGTGGGCTGATAGCAAAGGAGCGCCTCCATATCTGCACCTGAGCCTCCCCATACTTCTCTGCTGTCTCGCTTTTGTTCAGGCCCTGCAATGAGCCGTAGTGCCGTTCATTGAGCTTCCAGCTCTTGATGACAGGGAGCCACTCTCGGTCCATCTTCTCCAAAACCAAATTGAGGGTATGGATGGCACGCTTCAAATAGGAGGTGTAGCAGATGTCAAAGTCAAATCCTTCTGCCAGAAGGAGCTCCCCAGCCTTGGTAGCCTCAGCAACCCCAGCCTCTGATAGGTCCACATCAGTCCACCCTGTAAAGAGGTTCTCCAGATTCCAAATACTCTCTCCGTGTCGTAACAATACAAGTTTCATCAGGTCCTCCCCTTTCTTGCTAACTGCTGCATGGAAGCAAGTGACATCAGTTAGCATGCGCTAACT
>CAYMRN010000045.1:0-9224 GCA_964392855.1 uncultured Sphaerochaeta sp. | reverse complement strand
ATTGAACAGATCCCTCTGGTTAGACTCACGGTCTTGGGCGACAACCTCAGCTGCCTCGGCATCGGTGAGGAACTCGATTCCCTGCTCAGTCTTACAGGTGAACTTCACCCAGAAACGTTCATTGTTTGCGTTGATGAAGGAGTAGGTATGTGAACCATACCCGTTCATGTGCCTGAAAGAAGCGGGTATCCCCCTGTCCCCCATTGTGATGGTCACTTGGTGCAGGGCCTCAGGAAGCATCGACCAGAAGTCCCAGTTGTTCTGGGCAGAACGCATATTTGTCCTTGGATCACGCTTGACCGCATGGTTGAGGTCTGGGAACAGCATGGGGTCACGGAAGAAGAATACCGGGGTGTTGTTCCCAACCAGGTCCCAGTTACCTTCGTCGGTATAGAACTTCATGGCAAAGCCACGGATATCACGCTCGGCATCAGCTGCCCCACGCTCACCGGCAACGGTGGAGAAGCGGATGAACATCTCCGTCTTTTTCCCTACTTTGGAAAACAGGGAGGCCTTCGTCCATTTGGTGATGTCCTTGGTGACGGTAAAGGTTCCAAAGGCACCGGAGCCCTTGGCGTGCATCCGCCTCTCAGGAATAACTTCCCGGTCGAAGTGGCTCATCTTCTCCAAGTACCAGACATCCTGCATCATCACGCCACCTCGGCGCCCTGCAGTCTGGATGTTTTCGTTGTGCTCAATTGGACGACCGCTTATCGAGGTAAGCGGTTTTTTAGGCAGGTTGTCACGACCATCACGGTCTCTCTTCTCTTTTTCGTTCTTCTTGTCAGCCATTGGATCCTCCTTGGATCGGGTGCATGAGTACTAAGATTTCCTTCTAAGAATCTGAACCTACTAAACCAGAAATACTTTCTAGGGTAAGATTTATCATAGCATTTCTGAGCTGGAAGTCAAGAAACTACTAATAGAATCTTGTTGCAATAGCAAAGCCTCCATACTCAATCTATCCATTTCCTTAGGACAAATGATGAAGGCATACCGAATAATCCATCCGTCACAACCGAGAAGAAACTCTTACATAGCAAGAAATACACCAAAAGAAAACCCCTCTGAGAAAATGCTATCCAGACTCAGTAGCCGTGTGGGTAGCAATCGTATGCCCACCGTCACCCATGCGTGAGAAAAGATGCTGTGTATGGAAACATCAGGGTCCAAGCCCTGATGCTTCTATCATCAGCAAACCTTACTTTCCGGGAACAAGGGTGGAGAGTCTTGCCTTTATCTCTGAGAACTCAATGCCCTTTTCTGTCGCATAGTCCTTTATCGTCATAGCAAGACTTTTGGGTTTGCCCACCAGAGCTTCAATGTCTTGGATACGATACCCTGCATCAACCAACTCCTTGAAGGTGGTTTTTCCAGTAAGGGCAGGTGGAGGGAGAGCACTTGGAGTCTCTAAAGGCAGAGCTTCCATGCGAACAGCCTTAGCTGCCACTTGCTCAAAGCCAGGTGAGCTATCCTTGCCTTCCCTTCTCAGGACCATGACAGCTGGCTGTACTAAGAGGGTACCCTCCTCAGGAGTGTGGGGCAATCCCGTATACAAAGAAACAAACAGCCGAACTGAGTCTGTTCCAACCTCCTGGCCTTCCGGGACTTTCCCTACATACTGGGCCTCTAACAGACTGAGCTTGTCGCTGCTTGAAGAGGACCCAAAGGCCTCCATCAACAGACTAGAAGGGATTCCAAAGGCTTTGGAAACATCGTCCCAAGTGTAGGACCCCCGGATATCAGAAGGGCTGGGCTGTCCTATAAATTCACCGCTTCTGATCAAGGCAGGCTGTTTGGAAGACTCCACATTCCATAGTCCCAGCAGCATCGAGAATCCTATGCCAACAAACAGGATACCAACTGACACAATGCCCAAGGCCCTGGTGGAAATCTTTTTCCCGGGCTTGGCAAGGGAGAAAACCACCGTATCACCAATTGGACAGGCATCCTCACTGGTACACTTCATACAGGAGATACACTGATGATCGGTTACAATACCAGCGGTAGCAACATCAATATTCATAGGACATGCCTTTGTACAGGCATTGCAGGAGATACAGGTAGCCTCTACCCTCCTGGTCTTAAACACTCTGAACAGGTTGAAGATCCCCTGGAAGGCTCCATAGGGGCAGGCATATTTGCAGAAGGGGCGTTCGACAAACAAGGAGAGAAGCATGACAAGGCCAAGCAGTATAAGCCCTGAGATGGCAACCTCACCCCTCCAGAAGTTGAATAATGCATAGTACGGGTCATAGTCCTGGAAAATAAGCTTCCCTGATACAACGGTCATATAGGAGACCCAAACCAGGACAAGGTAGCGGGTATATCGCAAGACCTTGTCCAGCTTTGTATTGATGAAGTGGTTGTACCGTCTCTTGAATATCTTCCGACCAAGCTTTCCTATCCACTCCTGGAAGGTCCCGAACGGACAGATCCAACCGCAGATGACCGGGCCAAACAGCAGTGCCAGGAATAAGCCTATCACTGCAAGCACGACCGATGATTCGTGAATCTTCTTTACCAATGTTCCAAGGGTCACCAGGTTCCAAAACGACACCACCCCGCCAAAGGGGCAAATAGCGTGCAGCGATGCCCCTCCCAAAAAGGCAGGCAAGACAATGCCCATCTCTTTCAGGCCGTTGATAGTAGCAATGCAGGCTACTAGGATAAAGAAGCCGATCTGTATCCGGCTACGCCAAGCTTGGGCCTTGCTTTTTTCTCTCTGTATCGTTTTCATCCCTGTCCCCTTATCGGTTCAAACATCAGCTTTGATTACCCAAGAGACAAGCAGATCGCCCAGCTACCATATAAGAAAAGGATACCGGGATGTTTCATCTTGAGGAATCTTCTCAAGGATGGATGCTATCAGTGTGGTTTTTGTGGAGAGCACATAAACATGGCGTAATTATGGCCGCTTTCCTTGGGCAAGCATTGTACCTATTCAACTGGTCTCTGAGTCTGGGAAAGGGGATAAATGCTGTATGAGATAGGCCGAAGGAAGGCTTGTATCACCTGAAGAGCATCTTGGCAGTTCATTGCATAGGTTTCTTGATCTTTCTCATCCAAGACGTCGGCTACATCAATGGGTCCTGCATGATTAGGGCCTTAAATTCTGCATTCAACCCACTCATATTTTCACTCCATCAATGAAAACTACCATGTAAGTGAAAACGCTATGAGCCAATACTCTTCTCAAGGTCTGTTGAGCCGGCGCCCTCAAGACAACAAAGTCAGACAAACAAATAGAAGTGAAAAGCCCCGTTGCTCACATGCAACAGGGCTTTTCACTTGTCTAGCGCAGACTCTCTGTCTGCTTGAACACCTCAAGCAGAGGGTTCCACCACTCCTTACCTCCAGAGACCTCACCTATCCCTCGGATTTTGCGTATCCGATAGCGGACCAGATTCTCCACAGGCTTGGTGCATAGCACGTCAAGGTCCCTTATGATGGTCTCTTTTATCAATTGGGCAGTTTCTTTGGGAGAACGCTCAGGTATTATGTCATGGATGACCCCAAACTCCTTGAGGTTGTTTGCTGTCATCTTCATCGCCTCGGCTGCCTCTTTCGCCTTGGAAGGGTCACGCAGCAAAATGGAGGCAAACCCCTCTGGGGTGATGACTGAATAGACAGCATTCTCCAGCATGTAGAGCTTGTCCCCTACTCCGATGCCCAAGGCGCCACCACTGCCGCCCTCTCCTATAATGAAACAGAGAACAGGGGTCTTGAGGGTGGAGAACACCTTCAGGTTCTGGGCTATCGCTTCCCCTATCCCTCGCTCTTCCGAGCCAAGACCGGGGTAGGCTCCGGGGGTATCAATGAAACATACTACAGGGCGGCCGAACTTCTCAGCCTGCTTTGCTAGGCGTAACGCCTTGCGGTACCCCTCAGGGTTGCTCATCCCATAGTTACAGAGGACATTCTCCTTGAAGTTGGCACCCTTGTGATTTCCTATGAAGGTGATGGCCCTTCCTCCTATGGTCCCGATGCCACCAACCATGGCCGGGTCATCGCCATAGAGGCGATCTCCATGCAACTCCATAAAATCATCACAGATAAGATTGATGTATTGTTTGGTCCCAGTGCGGCCCTGCTGACGTGAAAGAAGCACATAATCCCAGGATGATTTGACATCTTTTTCACTGGAAGCGATGGTCTCTATCCTCTCAAGAGTACTCTTGAGCTGATTCTTGTCTTTTTTATCCGGCATTGGAGGTACTCCTAGTATGGGTCTTGATAAGGTACGAAAGGGTGCTTCTGAGCTTCTCACGGGTTACGATCATATCGACAAACCCCCGTGACAGCTGAAACTCCGATCGTTGGAACCCTTCGGGAAGCTTCTCGCGTATCGTCCCTTCGATGACCCGGGGCCCTGCAAAGCCGATGACTGCCCCAGGCTCTGCGAGGATGACATCCCCAAGCATGGCAAAAGAAGCGGTAACCCCACCGGTGGTAGGGTTGGTAAGGACAACAAACAGAGGCGTCCCAGTCTCCTCAAGCAGGGCAGCCGCACTGGCGGTCTTCGCCATCTGCATCAGGGAAAAAATCCCCTCCTGCATCCTTGCACCGCCACTGGCGGTGAAAAGGATGACCGGCTCTCGCTCAAGGCATCCCTCGATAAGGGCCTGGGTAATCTTCTCCCCTACCACAGATCCCATGCTTCCTCCCATAAAGGAGAAGCTCATGATGCCGACTACGGCCTTCTGCCCGTCGATTTTGCATTTTCCGATGATAACAGCATCATTGAGGGAGGACTTCTTCTGGTTCTCCTTCAGCTTATCCTCATAGCCTGGCAAGGCTATGGGGTTAACTGACTGCATATCTTCAGCCATCTCCACAAAGGACCCTTCATCAGCAAAAAGGGCGAGCCGATCCTTGGGCGTAAGGGGAAAGTGGAAGTTGCAGTAGGGACATATCCGATATTCGTTCAGCACAACGTCTTTATTGCACTGGACACAACTTATTTTGGCATTAGTATCCATGCGTCTTGTTCTCCTGTTTTTCCCAGAGCTTCACATACAGGTCAGTGCCGAAGCGCCCGGACCCAAACTCAACTGAACCGATGAGCAACTTCTGCTCCTCCAGGTTTGTCTCAATCCCCTCTATACGGACCTCAGAAAGGGCCCTGAGCATTATCGCAAGTCCTTGGTCCCTATCGGGGGCATGGACGATGATCTTCGCAATAAGGGGATCATAGTAGGGACTGAGGACCGAATTGGCCACCAGGTGAGAATCGATGCGCACATGCGGACCCAAAGGGAAGTTCAAGGCTGTAATGGTACCGGCACCTTTTCCATTTATCCTGCACTCAAGGGCATAGCCTTTGAGGGTGACATCATCTTGGGCGATGGTCAGCTTCTTGCCAGAAGCTATCTCTATCTGGGCCTTCACCAGGTCCAGGCTGCTTACCAGCTCACTGACAGGATGCTCCACCTGCAGGCGGGCATTGACCTCCATGAAGTAGTAGGTATCCCCTTCCACAAGGTACTCCACTGTCCCAGCCCCCCGGTAGCCAAGCTTTTCAAATAGCTTTACCGAGTCAGAACACATGCGATTTCGCATCTCTTCGGTGAGGATGGGAGAGGGACTCTCTTCAAGCAGTTTCTGGTGGTTCTTCTGTACCGAGCAGTCACGCTCGCCTAGGTGGATGACCGTACCCTGCCCGTCGGCAAGCAACTGGATCTCCAGGTGTCTGGGGTTCTCCAGGTAGCGTTCCATATGTACAGAAGCATCACCGAAGAAGGCAAGGGCCTCTTTCTTGGCTATCTGCAGTGCGTTGGCAAGAGCTTTTTCCTCATAGACAATGCGCATCCCCCGTCCCCCTCCTCCACAGGCGGCCTTGAGGATGATGGGATAGCCGATACGCTTGGCTGTAGCAAGCGCATCATCAAGGTCCCTGATCTCCTCACTGCTGCCCGGAGTTATGGGAAGGTTGCACTCCAAGGCAGTGGCTCGGGCTGCCACCTTATTACCCAAAAGCGCGATAGTCTCGCTTTTCGGCCCTATAAAAATAAGGCCGGCATGCTCGACATCACGGGCAAAGGCGGCATTCTCCGAAAGAAAACCCACCCCTGGGTGGATGGCATCACAGCGTGAGAGGCACGCTGCAGCAATGATGTTCTTCTTATGCAAGTAGCTTTGAGCTGTGGCAGGGGGTCCGATGCAGATGGCCTCATCGGCAAGAGCGACCCCTAGGGAGTCTTTGTCTGCAGTTGAGTAGACCAATACACTGCGGATCTTCAAATCCCTACAAGCGCGTATGATCCTGACCGCTATCTCGCCGCGGTTGGCAATGAGGACAGACCGGATCATCGCCTTCTCACGGTAAACAGCGGCTGCCCAAACTCCACCATCTCTTCTGGCTTTGCAAGCACGGAGACGATTTCACAGGGGAAGTCTGCCTGTAGCTGGTTCATCATCTTCATAGCCTCGATTGTGCAGATGATGCCTCCCTCCTCCACCACGTCGCCCACCTGCACATAGGCGGGGGCATCAGGGGCGGGGGTAAGGTAGAAGGTCCCTACGATGGGGGATGTGATGGTCTCTATCGCTCCATCCTCTTTCTTTTCCACAACAACAGGCTTGCCGTCTTTGGTCGTCTGTTTCCTGGCAACAGGCTCTGAAGCCACATAGGTGCCTTCCCCCTGTCGCTTGAGTGCAAGTGAGTAACGCGAGGTGGAAAGTTCCATTTCACCAAGGCTGCTCTTTTCAAAAAGATCTATGATCGATGCTAGGTCCAATTCTTCAATAGTATTCATGTGTCTAATCCTTCCTCGTTGAGGGGATGGGGGTCACTCCCTAGGGAGTTTATGATTTTGCAGCCATATTAACAGTAACCACTTTTAGTGTCAATATTGACACAATACATAATATTGTAATATACATACACCATCATGCCCGCCATGGGCAGGTAAGCCGAATCCAAGGAGAAGACAGTGAAGTCTCCACAACCCATATATATCTCAGCCATCGGGTCCTACGTACCCCAAAAGATACTGACCAATGAAGACCTTGCTCAACTTGTCGATACCAGTGATGAGTGGATCTACTCCCATACCGGGATACGACAGAGGCGAATAGCAAAAAAAGAGGAATTCTGTTCTGACCTTGCAGTCAATGCGGCACAGGACCTCTTTGCAAAGAGCAAGAAAACACAAGAGGGTATCGACGGCATCGTAGTGGCTACAGCCACAGCCGACCACTATGGCTTTCCCTCCACCGCCTGCATAATCGCGGAGAAGCTTGGCATCAAAGGGGCAGCCGCCCTTGATATCGGAGCCGGATGCACCGGCTTCATCTACGCCCTTGAGGTTGCCAGGGCCATGATCATGAGCGGGGCCATGACCCGTGCCCTGGTCTTTGGCGCTGAAAAGCTCTCGGACGTGGTCAATTGGAAGGACCGCAACACCTGTGTGCTGTTCGGTGATGGGGCGGGATGTGTGCTGCTTGAGAAAACAGATGAGCAGAAGGGCATCATAGACACAACCCTCCACGCAGAGGGATCAGGGTCACTGGCTCTTGCCATCACCAAGGATACAAGGACCATCACGATGGAAGGCCGCGCTGTTTACGCATTTGCAGTCAAGGCTATCGGAGAGACGGTGCTGGAGCTGCTCCGACGAAATGACCTTACTATAGAGGATACCGCCTGGATAGTGCCCCATCAGGCCAACAGGAGGATCATCGCATCATGCTCCAAACGCTACGGCTTCGACCCTGATCTCTTTTATATGAATATTGAGAGGTATGCGAATACCTCAGCAGCCTCCATCCCCATCGCTCTTGCAGAAATGGAGGAGGGAGGACTACTCAAGGCCGGCCAGAACATCCTCTTCGTAGGATTCGGAGCCGGCCTCACCTATGGAGGTACCCTCATACAATGGTAAACATCATCGCACTCTACCCAGGACAAGGAGCGCAACACCCCAAGATGGCTCTGGACCTGTATGCAGCATCAAAAAGGGTCAAGGACCTTTTTGCCCTTGCATCAGAGACAGTCCATATCGACCTCTATACCCTGTTGGAGACAGGCAGTGAAGAGGACCTCAAAAAGACAGAGGTCACCCAGCTTGTCGTCACCCTTGCCAATCGGGCAGCCCATGTGAGGCTGACCGAGCTTGGCTTCACCACCCTCTGCCATGCCGGCCTCAGCCTTGGGGAACTGTCAGCCTATGCAGGATCAGGAATCCTCGATGATGAGACACTGTTCGCCCTTGTCAGGAAAAGGTCTGCACTCATGGCCCAAGCTGGAGCAAGGGTGGAACTCATCCATGGCAAGCTTGGCATGGCAGCTGTCATCGGCATGGACTTCACTGGGGTGGAGACCATCATCAAGGAAAACTCCCTGCAAGGAGTCTATCCCTCCAATGACAACGGACCTGCCCAGGTGGTCATTGCCGGATTGGCATCCAGCATCGATGAGGCAAAGAACTTCCTTACGGCCCGAGGGGCGAGAAGAGTCCTTCCCCTGAAGGTCTCCGGAGCATTCCACACACCCTTCATGCAGGAGGCTACAGAGGAGTTTTCCCACTATCTGGAAGGCTTGCTTTTCAGCACCCCAAAGCAAAAAGTCATCTCTTCAGTTACAGCTGAAGAGGTTACTACAGGTGCAAGGGCAAAAGAGCTTTTGGGTATGCAGCTGGCAAACCCGGTGCGCTGGACAAAGGTCATGCAGAAGGTGAGCTCATTCAAAGAGATGAGAGAACAGACAGAAGAGAACGGACATATACAACTGGCAGAGGTAGGACCTGGAACGGTCCTTACCGGGCTATGGAAAAATAGCGCCCTGCCCTCACTTCCCATCCCCATGGGCAAAGAGAGTGAAATTCAAGCAATGAAAGAGGAATACTGATATGACAGAAAAAAGAAACGCCTTGGTAACCGGTGGCTCACGAGGCATCGGTATGGCAATAGTAGACGCCCTTCTCAGCGAGGGGTGCAACGTCTGGTACCTTTCCAGAAGTGAAGGTGAGGCGACTTCCCTCAAGGAGAAAGCCTCCTCTATGAAGAGCAACCTCTCCTGGGTTGCGTGCGACATGGCTGACAGAGCTTCTGTCCAAGAGGCTGTGGAGAGCGTCATCCAGGAGGCGAAAAGCATCGATATACTGGTCAACAACGCGGGCATCACTCGCGATGGTCTCATCATGCGCATGAAAGACGAAGCCTGGGATGAGGTACTTGCAGTGAACCTGACAGGAGCTTTCCTCACCTCCAGAAGGATAGGG
>CAYMRN010000044.1:0-9505 GCA_964392855.1 uncultured Sphaerochaeta sp. | reverse complement strand
GGGCGAGGGTGGGGTGGTCCCTGCAACCAAGGAGTTTCTCCAAGGGCTGAGAGAGCTCTGTGACGAGCATGACCTGCTTCTCATCTACGACGAAGTGCAGTGCGGGATGGGACGAAGCGGCAAACCCTTTGCCTGGCAGCTCTATGATGTGAAGCCCGATGTCCTTACCCTGGCTAAGGCCCTTGCAGGGGGTGTGCCCTGTGGGGCGATGCTCACCAACAACAAGGCAAGTAAAATCTTCAAACCTGGAGACCATGCCTCAACCTTTGGAGGTAATGCACTGGCGATGGCTGGGGTCAATGAAATGACGTACAGGCTCAGTAAGACAAGCCTTTGCAACGATGTGATCGAGAAGGGTACATACCTCAGAGCAAAGCTCGAAGAACTAATGAAGAAATATCCAACCATCTGCACAAATGTCAGGGGCTTTGGCCTGATGAACGGCATGGTCCTGAGCATCCCTCCAAGACAGGTTGTTGATGCTTGCTTTGCAAAGGGACTCTTGGTATTGAGTGCTGGCAGTGATGTCCTTCGCTTTGTCCCTCCCTTGGTAATTAGCAAGGATGAGATAGAAAAAGCTATGGTAATTGTTGATGAGGTGCTCGCTAGCTTGGATTGAATAGAAATCAGGGAGATTCAGGAATAATCCTAGCAATATATGAAAATACACAAAGCCTGTCACAACATCTAGGCGTTGGGACAGGCTTCGTTCTTCTTGGCCTTTACAAGAGACCGCTACCAAAAACATGCGTGCCTTCTAAAAAGGAAGAGGGTGTGCAAGTGTGATGATAGTATTGATTATTTGTAAATAGCTGCCAAATACATTTTCGGTGTGGGTGAGCATAGAAGTCTTGACAATATGCAACCTATTACCTATAATAAGCAATAGGTTACTTATTAAGGAGAATCCATGCAGACACAAGAGAATATAGCCCTACAGGCTACTATATTCAGCACATTCTTTACCCTATCCAACAGGTTGCAGGTAGCAGGGGATGGTCTGGATCCACAGATGACACTCAAACAGTGGCTCTTGATAGCAGTCCTGATCAAGAGTGATGAAACATCCCTCTCTATCAGTGAACTTGCCCGGAGGATGGGCTCTTCTCGTCAGAATGTGAAGAAGATGGCTCAGCTTTTGGAAAAACAGGGATTTCTCTCCATCGAGAAGCGTGAGGATGACAAGAGGTTCCTGGAAGTCAGTGTCACCCAAGCGTGCCTCGCTCACTGCAAGAAGCGGGAACCCAAGGAAGAGGCTTTTATCGAAACACTGTTCTCTGGTTTCTCAGATGAGGAGATTAGGAGTTTAGCGCAGGGCTTTGCAAAGCTTTCAAACAATATTGCACGGTTGGAAGAGCTCTATGCATAAGAGGAGGATGGCTGTAATGCTAGCACTTGGAACAATAGTGGTAATTGTCTTGTTGGTAGGGGTTTTCTTCTCTTTGCCCTATTCGAAAACACGCAAGGAGTTTGCCAAGGCTACGGAAATGCTTATCAGTGAAAGCGGTAGCAGTGACGCCATCTTTACCCTGGAGGATATGGCAAGCCTTCCTATTCCTGTGCAGAAACACTTCATTCGCTGCAAGTTCATTGGAAAGGCTAAGATGACCCGCATGAAGGCAACCTTCAAGGATGTCGACTTCTCCCTAGGCAGGGGCAAGCCGACTATCAAGATTGACTATATCCAGCACAATGGGGTTGTAAAGCCTCAGCGTCTGGCCTACATAGATGCTTCCCTCTATGGTATCCCCTTTGAGGGGCTGGATACTTTCTTGGGAGGCAAGGGGGCTATGAAAGGCCGTCTGGCAAAGCAGTTTACCCTGTTTGATGAACGGGGCCTTGAGATGGATCGGGCTGCCCTGGTCACCTTCCTGGCAGAGGCCTTGTTTGTCCCTTCTGTTGCCCTTCAGCCGTACATACGATGGGAGGCGATGGACGACACCCATGCAAAGGCAACCATCGAGGCGTATGGACTTTCCTGTAGTGGGATATTCACTTTCAGTGAAGAGGGGCAGATGCAGAGTTTCACTACCGACGATAGGATGGCAACTGGGATGGATGGGACAATGGAGGAGGTCCGCTGGACCGCCTTTCTGCAGGACTACCGGATGCAGGGGGATTTGTTGCTTCCCTCCACCCTTAGGGCGGTTTGGAACTACCCTGAGGGGGATTTTCTCTACTTTGATGGCAGGGATGTCTCCATCGAGTACTTTAGCCGATAGTGTTCTTCAACACCCCAAGGCCTTCGATCAGGATCTCAACAGTGTCACCGTGGTGCATCCCGCTGATGCCTCCAGGCGTTCCTGTCAGGATGATGTCCCCAGGAAGGAGTGTCATGACCTGGGAGAGGTAACTGACCAAAAAGGGGACATCAAATATAAGATTCTTGGTGTTGGATTTTTGCATCGTCTTGCCATTGACCCGGCTTTCAATCGTCAGGGATGAGGGGTCGACCTCGTCGCTGATGAACGGTCCGAAAGGACAGAAGGTGTCAAAGCTCTTTGCCACTGTCCACTGCCCTTGCTTGGGCTGTAGGTCCCTCGCTGTTATGTCGTTGGCACAGGTATAGCCAAGGATATACTTCTCTGCATCCATAAGGGGGACATCCTTCGCCCTCTTTCCGATGACGATGGCCAGCTCTGCCTCATAGTCGAGGCGATGGGACATCTTGGGGTACTTGATGATCCCAAGGTGGGCAAGAGCTGATGTCGAAGGCTTCATGAACACCACCGGTTCGGTGGGGATGGGCAGTTGGACCTCCATAGCGTGGTCGCTGTAGTTGAGCCCTATGCAGAGGGCCTTGGAAAAGTCGCAGGGGGTAAGCAGTTCCACCGTATCCAGGGGGAACGTCTTTCCCGTAGGGGAATACTCACCGAAGGGTGTGCCCTTGATAGCTTCAATGGTTGACCCTTCCAGGAGACCGTAGCAGGTGGTGCCTTGATAAGCGAAGCGTACGTATTTCATACACTAAGCATATAATAGAGAAGAGGGAAAGACAATTGACAAACCTCACTATTGCGGTCACGGTAGGAGTCATGAATACGTATAAGAAATGTCCTCTGGATAAGGATTGCGGGGGCTGTGCCCTCATGTCCTATCCTTATCCCATACAGTTGGAGTTCAAAGAGGAGCTTGTCGAAGATATACTCGGAAAGTTTGGTCCCATAGCCCCCATCATCGGGATGGACGATCCTACCCACTACAGGCACAAGGCTCAGGCTGTCTTTGGGTATGATTACCACCACAAGGTCATCAGTGGAAACTACCGTGAAGGGACTCACTATATCGTCCCCGTCACCGGGTGTCTGGTCGAGCATCCGAAAGCTGATGCTATATTTAGTACTGTACGAAGCCTGATGAACAGGTTCCGCATCGAACCCTATGACGAAGATGAGCAGGTGGGATATATCCGTCATGTCCTGGTCAAGGTGTCCCGCTTTACAGGTGAGGCTATGGTAGTCCTGGTCTCTGGAGAGTGGCCGATCCCTAGCAAGAATGACTTTATCAGCATCCTGCGACAGCGCCACCCTGAGATAACGACCATATCCCTGAACATGAACAACGAAAGGACAAGCATGGTCCTCAGTGAAATCCCTGAGAAATTGCTCTATGGGAAAGGGTATATAGAGGAGAAGATTTGTGGCCTTACCTTCCGCATCTCGGCCAAGTCCTTTTTCCAGATAAATCCTGAACAGACTGAGACCCTGTACACCATCGCCATGAGGATGGCACAGCTCACCAGCGGTGACAGTGTCATCGATGCCTACTGCGGCACCGGAACTATTGCCCTCATCGCTGCCAGCATGGGCGTGAAGCAGGTGTTGGGGATAGAGTCCAATCCTGATGCCGTTGATGATGCCATTCGCAATGCCAAGGCCAACAAGCTTGAGAATGCGGATTTCATCTGTGCTGATGCTTCGGTCTATATCAAGGAGATGGCCAAGGAGAAGCAGAGCTGTGATGTGCTCTTCCTCGATCCCCCCAGAAGCGGCAGCGACGAGAGATTTCTCGCAGCTGCCTTGAAGATGGGCCCGAGGAAGATCATCTACGTCTCCTGCAATCCTGATACCCTGGAGAGGGACCTGCGCTATATACTGAGGTTTGGTCCCTATGAGGTGCGAGGTATCCAGCCTGTGGACATGTTCCCCCACACCAAGCATGTGGAGACAGTTGTGTTGCTGGAGCGAATGCTATTTCCCATATAGGGTGAGGAGAAGGCTGTCATGAGAATATTTGCCTTGGAATTGGACAACGATATACAAGGTGTTGCACAACGGAAAGCATATATCGAATCGCTTATTGCTGCGTTGGATCGCCCTGATCTGGTTGTGCTGCCCGAACTTGCACTTTGCAGGTATATTGGAAATGATTCCATTTGGGAATTTGCTGACGAAAACAGTCATGATGCATCGAAATGGGCAAGGGAAATCGCCAGCAAATATGGCACCTATGTGGCGGTAGGGTATGTAGAGAAGACCGAAGGCGATATGTATAACTCCTACTTGATCGCAGATGCGTCCAAGGTGTATGGAATCGTAAGAAAAAGTGAGGGAGAGTCCTATATTGTCAAGCGCGGGGATTTCCCGAATATAATCACAACCCCTTTTGGCGAGGTTGCCGTTGGCATCTGCTATGACGCACGAAGACGAAGTTTGTATGAGAATATCAAGGATCGTTCTATTTCGCTGATCATATTTCCGCACGGGTCTCCAAGTGACCCACATAAGAAAAAGGCCGAAAGGGATACAAATGATTACTTTTGCAATGCCTATGCAGATGCCTTTCAGGTACCCGTTTGTTATGTAAACAGTGTTGGAGATATGGGCTTTATGCTTGGACGGACCGGAAAAATGATGGCGAATGCCGGGTTTAGGCTGAATGGACTATCAAAAATATATTGCTCTGGCGGTACCCGACTCGAGACAAACATCCCCGAAGCCATCGGGATGGATGTAGCCCTGATACCTCACAGGAGAACAAAAGCTATCAAGTTTTATGGTGATGATATCCAAAAGGGCAATCTCCTGTTCAGACAATTCGTACTGAAGCCAGATATAAAAAAGGGGGTACGGTTCTATGAGGAGAGAAAAGACTCATGTTTCGCATAAACATATTAACTTTTTCTACCATGAAAAAGGTATGGCGATACTCCTTGAAAGTACACTACATTGGGAGGAAACACTATGATCTACCTGGATTACAATGCAACAACACCCATAGACGCGGAGGTGGCCCAGGCAATGCTGCCCTTCCTGTATGGGCACTTCGGAAACCCCTCCAGCACCCATAGCCTAGGCCTTGCGGCCAAGGCGGCTGTTGAGGGGGCACGGGCCCAGGTAGCCTCCCTGATCAAGTGCACCCCTAGTGAGATCGTCTTTACCAGTGGGGGCAGCGAATCAAACAACATGGTCCTCAAAGGGGTAGCCCATACCTATAAAAATAAGGGCAATCACATTATAACAAGTCAGGTCGAACACCCTGCCATCCTCGAGCCCTGCTCCTACCTGGAAGGGCTGGGCTATGAAATCAGTTATGTCCCCGTGGACAAGTTTGGCATGGTAGACCCTTCTGCTGTAGAGGGTCTCATCACCGAGAGGACCATACTGGTCACCATCATGCATTCCAACAACGAGGTGGGGACGGTACAACCTATTGAGGCAATAGGTCGGATATGCAAACAACACGGGGTGTTGTTGCATACAGACGCATCCCAGTCGGTGGGGAAGGTTCCCCTCGATGTACAAGGTCTTGGTGTCGATTTCCTTACCATAGCCGGGCACAAGCTCTATGCTCCGAAGGGCGTCGGAGCCCTATACATCAAAGAAGGTCTTCATATCGAGCCCCTGATCCACGGCGCTGGCCATGAAAGCGGAAGGCGAGCGGGCACTGAGAACATCCTCCTTGAGGTAGGATTGGGCAAGGCTTGCGAGATCGCTTCAGCCGCCCTCCAAAGCAGGGCCACCGAGGAACTCACCGTGTATTTCTACAAAAAATTACAAGAGAATTTTACAGAGATAATACACCTCAACGGACACCCACAAAAGAGGCTTCCCAACACACTCAATATCAGCTTTGTGGGGTATGATGGGCATAAGGTCCTAGATGACCTAAGCGATGTCGCTGCCTCTACAGGCTCTGCCTGTCATGCAGGGACTACCACCATATCGCCGGTGTTGGCTGCTATGGGGGTCTCTGAAGCAGTCGGAAGGGGAGCTGTCCGCTTTAGCTTGGGCCGTCACACTACGAAAGAAGAGATAGACGCTGTACTGGCGAAATTGCAAGATATCATACGGAGGTACTAGGGTGAAACTAGGAATTATCATTGAGACGAAAGAGGCTGAGAAGGCTTGGAATGCAATGAGGTTTGCCGTGACTGCCAAAAAGAGCGGACACGAGGTAAAGGTATTCCTTATGGGTGAGGCTGTAGAGATCGAGACGCTCACCGTTGCAAAGTTCGACGTTGCTGAACAAGTTGCACTCTTTCATGAGATTGGCGGCGAGATCCTAGCCTGTGGAACCTGCCTGCAATCAAGGAAGATGGGCGAGACTGAGGTCTGTCCCATCAGATCCATGATCGACTGTGTCAAGTTGGTTGAGTGGGCTGATAAGATGGTGACGTTCTGAGGCTGTACATCCCGGACATAGCCTGTAGTATACCGGTTCGTTGATCCTCCAGGAATTGGAGTGTGTAAGAGAACAACAGTTCTTCAAGAGGTGGTGCTGCATGAACTGTAGGCTCTGCAATACGGAAACCCGAACCATCAGACACCCTGATCTGGGTGTCTATCACCTCTGTCCAAGGTGTGAGCTTATTACGCTTGAGGCAGCTCGCCATCCCAGCGAAGAAGATGCCTTCAAGGAGTACTGCTTGCATGAGAACTCCTCCCTTGATCCCCGCTATGTTGCCTATTTCAGGGCTTTCGTAGAAGAGGCTGTCCTTCCCTTTGTTGGGGAAGGCAGGAGGGTGCTGGATTTTGGCAGTGGCCCTTCCCCGGTCCTGGCAACCCTGCTGGAAGGGGAGTACGGCTACCAAGTTGATTGCTACGACCTCTATTTCAGCCCGGAAAAGGTCTACCTGGGCAAGTCGTATGACCTCATCACCTCTACTGAGGTCATCGAACATATTGCTGACCCTCTGGAAGTTTTTCGTCTCTTTGCATCCCTGTTGGCCCCAGGGGGAGTCCTTTCGGTGATGACACGCCTACACCCCAGGGATGAAAAGCAGTTCCTCACTTGGCACTACATCCAGGAAAGGAGTCACATCACCTTTTACTCCGAGGTAACGCTTTTTTATCTCGCTTCACTAAGTGGCCTCTCTTTGCTCTATTCTGATGGAATTCAGTATGCCAGCTTTAGGAGGAACGCTTGTTCTTGAAGGCAGATGGTAGTATCGTAATACAGGGATGGAGTGCCTTGTGGGAGGCGCTCAGGGTGGCTGTATGGAGAGTAGGCAAGAGTCGGTTGGCAGGGACCTTTTTACCGGGCGGATAACGCTTTTCATGATAAGTCAGAACCTCTCCCTGTTTGGCTCCACTGTGGTGGGGTTTGCCATCATCTGGTATATAACCATCGAGACTTCCAGCGGTATCTGGCTTATGTTCGCCACCCTTGCCAATATGGTCCCTCACCTGATCATCTCCCTCTATAGCGGGGTATGGGCTGACCGTTACCGAAAGAAGTACCTCATCATGCTCAGCGATGGCTTCATCGCCCTGGTCACCCTTATCCTGTTTGTCCTCTTTTGCATGGGATACCAACAGCTTGAGCTGCTGTTGGCCGTCTCAGTCATACGGTCGCTAGGATCTGGCATCCAAGGCCCAGCAGTAAGTGCCATCCTCCCTCAATTGGTCCCTAAGGAGCACCTGACTCGCATCCAAGGGATAAACCAGAGCATATCAGCTGTGCTGTACATGCTCGCCCCTGCAATGGGAGGGATGATCCTCGGCCTTATGGACCTCTCCTGGACGTTCCTTCTTGACGTGGTTACCGCCACCATAGCCCTGGTAATATTTGTCTTTATCAAGGTTGATCCCATAAAGCGAGCTAAGACAGATGTCCCTGTGGTACATGCCATGTTTGAAGGGTTGCGCTACACCTTTGGGAACCCGGTGCTGCGAACACTCATCATCTACTACTCGTTTGCCTTCTTCCTGCTTACCCCTGCTGCAATCCTGACTCCTCTGCTTGTAGAGCGGAGCTTTGGCCCAGAGGTCTGGCGCCTGACGGTCAATGAGGTCTCATGGACGATAGGGAATCTCATCGGAGGGATCCTTGTATCGCTTCGTGGACACTTCAACGACAAGGTGAAGGCTATCGCAACCTCCATTATCATCCTGGGCATAGGCTTTGCCCTGTTGGGAGTTGCCCCGTTCTTCTCCCTCTACCTCCTTATCATGACCCTTGTAGGCATCTTCATGCCGATTCTCACCACAGCAGAGACGGTCATGATCCAGAAGATCACCCCATCGAACAAGATGGGAAGGGTCTTCTCCATTGTCCAGGTCCTCTCAGGGGCCACCATACCGTTAGGTATGCTCGTCTATGGACCCCTTGCTGATGTAGTCTCCATTGAGAGCCTGCTCATAGTCTCTGGCGTCCTCATGGCCCTGGTCGGGCTGCTGTACCACAGGACCAACAAGAGGATGAGGGAGCAAGGGGTGTGGAAGCTATAGTCCTATCATAAAACAGCACTGCATATAAGCCTTGCTAGCTCAGGCAACGTTGAGCTTGAATGAGGAGCCTCTTCTTGCTATAGTCAAATTCCTATTGTAATGCTAGGAAGGAATACCTATGGAGAATACGAGGGAGAAGCTCTTTACGCCGAGCATATTGCTTTTTCTCATCAGTCAGAACCTCTCTATCTTTGGCTCTTCTGTAGTTGCGTATTCCATTATCTGGTACGTAACGCTACAGACCTCCAGTGGTACCTGGATGATGGGCATCACCATCGCTTCGATGGTCCCACACCTTCTGATCTCCCTCTACAGCGGTGTCTGGGCAGACAGGTACAGCCGCAAGCTCCTGATCATGCTGAGCGACGGCTTCATAGCGTTGGCTACCCTCGGCACGTTCATCCTCTTCAGGATGGGATACAAGCATCTTGAGCTTCTTCTTGCCGTATCGGTGATACGTGCTTTGGGATCTGGAATCCAAAGCCCTGCTGTAAATGCAATTTTCCCCCAGTTGGTACCGAAAGAACATCTTACCAGGATCCAGGGCATCAACCAGAGCTTCCGCTCTGTGTTGATGCTGCTCTCCCCTGCAGTAGGTGGGGTAGTGCTTAGCCTGATGGACCTCTCCTGGGCTTTTATGCTTGATGTCAGCACAGCACTCATTGCCATTGTGATCTTTGCTTGTATCAAGGTTACCCGCATTGAACGCAAAGATGGAGTCTTTTCCGTACGTAAGGATATGGCAGAGGGCCTCTCCTATACCTTCGGCAACCCTGTATTGAAGAGGCTTGTCCTCTACTACGCCTTTGCCTACTTCCTTGTCACCCCTGCAG
>CAYMRN010000043.1:0-9550 GCA_964392855.1 uncultured Sphaerochaeta sp. | reverse complement strand
TATGGCCCGTATGTTCAGGGCCCTGAGGTCGATGGGAAGGCCCAGTATATCTCGCTTCCTGCCACCTGGCTTCCAGGGACCATCACCGATGAGGAGGTAAAGGCACTTATTGCAAAGGGCAAGGTGAAGGCAGAACCTGAAGAGTTGGGCTTAGGGGTGGTAAAGGGAGAGCCTGTCCAACTGATGAACGGCCGGTTTGGCCCCTATTGGCAGGAGGGCAGTGGAAAGGAAGCGAAAAGGGCCAGTATCCCAAAATGGATCAGTGAGGCTGGGCAAGAGCGTGATCTTGCGATCGCCAACAAGTACCTCTCTCTGCCCAGGATCTTGGGAAAGGATAAGGATGGCAACGAAATTGTCGCCGCCAAGGGTAAGTTTGGCCCTTTCATCGAGTGCAATGGAGAGTACAGGAACCTGAACAAAAGAGACCATGATGAGCAGCTGTTCTCCATCACGTTGGAAGAAGCCCAAGCCTTGCTTGCAGAGGAGAAACCCAAAGCTGGAAAGAAAGGCGCAGGAAGGGGTGGAAGTTCTGCCTCTGTTGTCAGGCAGCTTGGAGCTTTCGAAAAGGAGACCGTTGCCTTGGCAAATGGTCGGTATGGCTTCTATTTGAAGGTAGGGAAGAGCAATGTGCCGCTACCTGCCAAATACAAGAAGGATGAGGCGCTTGCAGAAGCCCTTACACTGGAAGAAGCCATAGAAATAATTCGCGCCAAGCGCGAGAAGGATAAGAAATAAGAGATGGCTAAACTTTTGAGAAAGGGCCCTCCCCAGCGAAAGAAAGGGACTATTCCCTCGGGCAATGCCTTAGATGTGCTTGGTTCCGAGTTTCGCATGCAAAAGGAGAAGGTGCTCAGTATTCTCAGGAGCGTAGGAATTAATCTAGAAGGATCCAGTTCTGCAGAAGAGATGGACCTCTACCGTGAGGTAATAGCTTGTAAGGTAGGGGATTTCACCCGGTTTAAAAGTGGAAATGAGCCATATTTGGCTAAGTTGGATGAAGAACTACGCGCCTTTGATGAATTGTATGTGGATACTGCGCCCATTATCCAGGAGGACTGGTTTTTGCATTTTGTTTCCAATGCAGAGCTGATCCTCAAGCGGCGCAAGAAAAAACTGCTTGTCCTTGAGAAGACCATGGAAGAGCTCCATGGCCTTAAGGACAATCCTGAAAAAGAGAAAGATGTCCGGGTCCGCTCAACCATTAGACCCGACCTGCTGCGATTCCTTGCCCGGAAGGGTATTGTACGCATTGGTGACACTGGCAGCACCGGTATAGCTGATGATCATCTGGTGGAGCTGTTTGCCAGCATTGGTGCCAACAAGAATCTTATGCTCATCACGCAAGACCGTGAGTTGAGTGAGCGAATCGTCGCCCTTGCCCATAGGCTTGAACAAGAACCGAGCAAGCCTCCCAAGCTTCCCTGGTGGAAGAGATTGTTCGGGACAGCCGAAGAGCATGCCCCTGTCTCCCACAGGATGGTTGCTTGCAAGCTTGTTGAAGAGGGGAAGCTGAAACGCTGTTATGTCTGTCCTGAGTGCGAAGAGAGCTACTATGACGAGCTGGTTGACTGTGAAGGGTATGTTCTCTGTAGCCGCTGCTATATCGACCTGAAGGAAAAAGAGGCAAAGCAAATAGCTGCCAATGACCTTAAGCGAGAGCTGGAGCTGAAAAAGGAAGAGTCCAGGCAGAGAAAGCTTCGTGAGGAAGCTTTGGCAAAAGAGCAGGAGAAACCTGTATTTACTGTCCAAAAGGCGCTTGAACGGAGAAGAAAGAAGTTCTGGCTTATCCTTAGCCTTGTGGTGGTCATTCTCATCCTCTTGGCCATTGAGATTTACATTATTGCAGTGTAGCCGCCCAATCCTTCTAGGGCAACGGCGCAGACCCTAATTTTTCATTGGACTGACAGGTGATTGCACGTACCATATTTTGAAAGAAACAACGAAAAAGAAACTAGAAAAGAACCAAGAACATGGATGGAAACACAAAGGGCCGCTGCCATATAGGTAGCGGCTCTTTGTGAGCGTTGTTTCAGGGCAAGGGGGGCTCATCGCCATCCCTAAGGTGGATTATGGTTGGGATCTCAGGGTGGCTCTCTATGCAGGCCTGTGCAAACAGACTCCTATGGCACTCTTTTGGGTCCTTTTCATAGCACATGAGGGCGGTGTTTTCTCTGCTGACCAATGTGGCTACCTCCTCAGCATATGATGTGCTTGCATGCATCACATGCTCCCTGTACCAGACGAGCAGATCATGATGGTCGCCCTTGGCGAGGATCTTGTTGCGTATCTCAGAGGGAATGCCGACCTCCGGCATGGAGATGTACTCTATCCTGGCGGTCTTGAGGGCTAGCTGAGGGGGGTTCCTGCTGAACTCCCTTCTCCTGGAGGTGGTGGTCTCTCTCACATCAATGACGGTCTGGATCCCCTGCAGGAGCAAGTGGAGGATGAATTCATCCAGGGATATCTTCTCATAGCCAATTGTGTAGAGGGCGCGTTCAGACTCCTTGAGGGTTTTTTGTATGGTTGCAATCTCAGACTGTGTTTTCTTATCCAAGAGGAGGATCTTCTCGTTTGGGAGGCGGATGCCATAGAAGGGTTTGCTTGTGATGGAAAGCTTGAGAAGCTCCTCTTCCTCATTTGCCTGATATTTGCCAAGCACTGTATCCAGAAGTTGCCTCTCTTCATCCTTTGGCAGCATAGCCTCATCATATTGGTCTGTATTGACCCGTAGTAGCTGTATTGACTGATCTGCCGTGTGGGTCTCTGCTACCAGACCCTTTTTCAGCATCGCAATGGTGTCGTCCTCTAGGACAAGGGAGAGGGGACCTCCTTCTGTAGGGATGAACTGGTAGTCCCCTGTGATGCTCTCATGCATAGCGAGGAACATCAGCAGCTGGGCCTTGCTTCGGGTGATTGGGCTTGGTGCCTGTTGCAATAGATAGAGCAGGGCTTTTCTTCTATGGAGCATAGGCCTTCTCCTTTTTGGGATGTAGTCGGTGTAATCAAAACCGATTCCTTCTTATGTGATCTTCAGCAGCTTTGCGTTGATAGCCACGATGATGGTGCTCAGGGACATCAGAGCTGCCCCTAGGGCGGGACTGATGACGACTCCTTGGTTGTAGAGGACCCCTGCTGCCAATGGGAGTGCTATGGCGTTATATGCTGTAGCCCAGATGAGGTTCTGCACTATCTTGGAATAGGTAGCCTTAGCAAGCTTGAGCAGGTTCACTATATCCAGTGGGTCGCTCTTTACCAGGATTATGTCTGCTGTCTCGATGGCCACATCAGTTCCTGCTCCAATTGCGATGCCAAGGTCTGCAATTGCCAGGGAAGGGGCGTCGTTAACACCATCGCCGATCATGGCAACACGCTTGCCGTCTTTTTTCAGCTCTTGTATCTTCTCTGCCTTGTCCTCGGGCAGAACTTCTGCAAGTATGGTCTCTATACCTAGCTTTTCTCCAACATACGAGGCAACTCTCCGGTTATCTCCGGTGAGCATGATAGTCTCAATGCCCATGCCTTGTATTGTTGCAATCGCTTCCTTGGCATTGTCATGCAGCTGGTCAGCCAAGGCGATGAAGCCTAGGAGGGTGTTGTCCCCCAAGACGAAGACTACGGTCTTGCCCTGTCTGGCGAGCTTCTCATAGGTCTCTTCGTCAAACGCAATGTTTTCAGCCTGCATATAGGCAGGGCTGACCACATGTATTTTCTTTTTGTCGATGACAGCTTCCAACCCCTTGCCGGGCAGGCTCTGGTAATCTGAGACTTTTTTGGCCTTGATGGAGAGCTCTTCCCCCTTTCGGACTATCCCTTGGGCTATCGGGTGTTCGCTGTTTGTCTCTACGGAGTAGGCGATGGTGAGCAATTCGTTCTCGGGTATCCCGATCGGATGCATGTCAGTAACCCCAAACTCCCCTTTTGTCAGGGTGCCTGTCTTGTCGAAGACTATGGCATCGATGTTTCTCGCTTCCTCAAAGGCAAGGCGGTTTCTGATCAAAAGCCCGTTCTTTGCTGCAATGCTGGTGGACATGGAGGAGACTAGAGGTATCGCAAGGCCCAGGGCATGGGGGCAGGAGATGATGATTACCGTTACAGCCCGCTCAATGGAGAAGGCAAGGTCGCCTCGGAAGAACAGCCATGCAGCGAAGGTAATGGTTCCTGCGCTTGCAGCAATATAGAACAGCCATTTCGCTGCACTGTCCGCCAACCGCTGGTTTTTGGATTTGGAGGCCTGGGCTTCCTCTACAAGTCGTTTGACCTGGGAGAGGAAGGTGTCGTCCCCCACTTTGCTGACGGTAAACTTAAGCAGACCATCCCCATTAAGGGACCCGCCGAGGACCTCTTCCCCTTCACCCTTTGCCACAGGCACAGATTCTCCGGTTATCATGGCCTCGTTGATCTCAGACTTCCCTTCAAAGATCTTCCCGTCGATGGGAATCGTCTCCCCTGGTTTCACCAGTATTGAGTCGCCGGCTTTCAGTTCGGTCACCAAAACATCGGCGGTGGATCCGTCCTCCTTGATCAGGTGAGCCTCCTCAGGCAGGAGCTTGAGTAGTTCATCCAGGGCCCTTGAGGCACCCATCACTGATTTCATCTCTATCCAATGGCCAAGGAGCATGATGACTACCAGTGTTGCCAGTTCCCAGAAGAAGTCTGTTCCTTCAAGGAAGAACGTAGCTGCACTGCTGTAGAGGTAGGCGATGGTAATGGCAAAGGCTATGAGGGTCATCATGGCAGGGGTATGATCTTTCAGTTCGTCCCTAGCTCCTGCAAGAAAGGGTTTGCCCCCATAGAAAAAAAGGACGGTGGAGAGAGCAAATAGGATAGTGGAGGATCCTAGGAAGGTCCAGTCGACCCCCATCAGTGAGTGGATCATCGGCGAGAGGGCGAGTATTGGGACCATAAGTGCCAGTGATAGGAAGAATCGGCGTTTGAAGTCCTGAACCATCATGGCGTGGTGGTTGTCATGGTCCTTGTTTGGGTCGTGTTGGGTTTTTTCCATACTAGGCTCCTCGTAGCAAGAAAGAGGAGGAAGGGTAAGAAGGTACCATTACGATGGCGATGCGTTCCGCGTGACTAGGTTTTTTCTTTTTTCCAACTCCTTCTTTCTGAAAGTATAGTAGCACAGTGGGAGAAAGGCAAATGGGTGGGAGAGCACATATGGCAATTTCTTATGGTGTATGCTTCAGATTGCTGGCCTTGGGATTAATCTGTTTTCAGAGTAAGCTTGCTCATTGGCCTCAACAGTTCATGTTCTGTGATTTGTATAAAACAAAAGAATCGCTTGCATGAGTGACTTGCAAGCGATTCTTTTTTGCCCCGAGGGCGATTCGAACGCCCGACCCCTTCCTTAGGAGGGAAGTGCTCTATCCAGCTGAGCTATCAGAGCGGATGCGTTCCGATAATACCGGAAAAAAGCAGGGTGTTCAAGGGGAAGAGAGATGATTGTTGTACGGGTTTGCTTCCCAGATTGCAAGATTCCTTGCTGAAGGATGGAGAGCCCATAGCTTCAAGGCCTCACTTTGTGCTTATTCAGAGTTTCGAAAGTGCAAATATAATGAGATGAAAAAATCTATGGAAAAATAGCAGGCATTCCTTTATAATCAAGCTAGTTAGGCAGACTTATAGGATGATTCGAGGTCTTTTTTCCCATATATTCCGATGATTATTGGACTACGGTGAATGCCCAGCAAGATAGGTTCACATACTGAATTTTTCTGTTTTGCAAGTCTCTTTCTGGTCTTTTTTCTAACGAAGGATGAGCTGTGAACAAAGCAAATGAACAAAGAGATCGTACCCGGCTTACAAAAATAGCATACAGGGCGATGCTTGAGCATGATCTGGCCCCTGATTTTTCACAAGAGGCTCTCGCTGAACTTGCAACGATCGGTGAGCCCGAATCCTTGTCAGAACAACCTGGTGTAGTTGATATGCGAGGCTTGCTGTGGAGCTCTCTGGACAATGATGATTCACGTGATCTGGACCAGCTCTCTGCTGCTGAAAAGCTGGGCAATGGTAGGGTTAAGATTCTGATAGCCATTGCCGATGTCGATGCGGTTGTCAAGAAGGATTCAGCAATAGATCTGCACGCACAGAAGAATACCTCTTCGGTGTATACCGCCCCCAAAATATTTCCCATGCTTCCTGAGAAACTATCGACAGACATCACTTCCCTTAATTTTGGATGTGACCGCCTGGCTGTCGTGGTGGCAATTGAAGTCGCTGAAGATGGGTCTGTCATGAATTCTGCATTCTCTAGGGCGATTGTACGCAACAAGGCGAGGCTTTCGTACAACAGTGTCGCCGCATGGCTAAACGATACAGCGCCTGTGCCAAGGGAAATTGCATCAGTGGCAGGCATGGAGGAGAGTCTGCGACTCCAAGATGTCACTGCCCAAAAGATGAGACTCCTTCGCCACCAGCATGGGGCGCTTGTCTTCGAGACTATTGAGGCAAAGCCCGTATTTTCCGGCGATATGTTGGTGGATATCATCCCCGACAACCCTAACCGTGCAAAAGAGATGATAGAAGACTTCATGATAGCGGCAAACAGCGTTACCGCAAAATACCTTGCCTCCATGGGCTATGTATCGATCAGGCGGGTGGTTAGCAAGCCCAAACGATGGGACCGCATTGTATCGGTTGTGGCAGGACATGGCACGAGTCTGCCGGCAGAACCTGACTCGAGGGCACTTGCGAAATTCCTGATTTCTTCGAAACAGGCAGATCCCGTTCGGTTTCCTGATGTCTCGTTGAGCATCATAAAGCTTTTGGGGTCTGGCGATTACGTGGTCCAGGTTCCTGGCAGTGAGAGTGAAGGTCATTTTGGGCTTGCTGTACAGAGCTACACCCATTCGACAGCTCCGAACCGTCGGTATCCTGACTTGATGACCCAGCGCATTTTGAAAGCTGCCATTTCAGGCGATCCTGCTCCCTATACTCCCGAAGAGCTGAGAGATCTTGCAAAGCAGTGCAATGAAGCTGAGAATTCGACTAATAAGGTGGAAAGGAAAATGGTAAAGGCAGCCGCTGCGATTCTCCTTGAAAAAAGAATCGGAGAGCAGTTTGACGCCATTGTCACCGGTTCTGCTGCAAAGGGTACTTGGGTACGAATCATGGATCCTCCACTTGAAGGGAGGTTGTCCAGAGGTTTTAAGGGTTTGGATGTTGGAGACTCGCTTCGGGTAGAGTTGATACGCACCAATGTTGAGCGTGGGTTTATCGACTTCAAGCGAGTGAATTAGGAAAGAAAGAAGCTGCATCAGGGTATCCCTTCAGCAGCTTTTTTCTTTTTCCAAGCCTGTTTGTGCTATTGTCAGGATTTCGGGTTCTTCAGCAGGTCTCTAATCTCAGTCAGCAGGGCAACATCAGCAGCAACCACGGGAGCTGGGGGAGGAGTTGCTTTTTTTTGCTCTTCTTCGGCTTTTAGTGCAGCCTTCTTTTTTGCTTCCATCTTCTCTCGCATTGTGTTGATGGCCTTAACGATGAAGAAAACTACAAGTGCGATAATGAGGAAATCAATCACTTTCTGAAGGAACATCCCATAGTTGATGGCAACTTCCGTGCTTTGTTCGGTTGCTTCGGCTATAATAATCTTCAGATCGATAAAACTGACCCCACCAAGGATCAAGCCGATGAATGGCATCAGGATGTCCTTGACTAATGAATTGACTATTGCAGTGAACGCAGTACCAATGATGATACCTACTGCCATATCCATCACATTCCCACGAGTAATGAATGTCCTGAATTCCCCAAGGATTTTTCGTTCTTTTGCCATGTATGGCCTCCAAATATCTTTTTATGAATAGAGTATATCATGTTTGGTTAGCGATGAAAATCTTCAAGATTTTGATTTCTTCACTATTGTTTTCTTTTGTTTGTATATTTGTTGTGGTTAATTGTTGAATAAATATACCCTTTACTGTATAAAGTAATTTATACTTTGCAGTGATGATTAACATTGCTGTTCATGTACAGTTTGGAGGTACCCAAGTATGAAAAAAAGCTTGTATGTTTTTGTAGCCCTTGTTGCTCTGTTTGCACTGGTAGCTACTCCACTGTTTGCCCAGGGTGGCGGTGAAGCTGCCAGCCCTAAAATCGGATTTATCGGTCCCATGACTGGTGATAACGCCAACTACGGTGTGTTGAGCAACAACTCAGTCATGCTTGCAGTCGATCACTTCAACGCCAAGGGCGGTTTCAACGGGAAACTTCCTGTCGTGCTCGTGACTGAAGACTCTGAAGGTAACGTTGAGAAAGGCCTTTCCGCCATTGAGAAGCTCTCATCTGCAGATAAGATCACCGGCCTTATCGGCCCTGTATTCACAGGTGTCTCCTTCGCAGTAGGCGAGCGTGTCCAGAATGAGGGGATTGTCATGCTCTCTCCCTCTGCAACCCATGCCGACATCACCGCCATTGGTGACTATGTCTTCCGCACAGTCGTATCTGACGGACTGCAGGGCGAGGTTGCCGGTAACTATTTCTATGAAAAGCTCGGACTGCGCAGCATGGGTGTCCTCTATGCAAAGAATGACTATAGCCAGGGCCTGTATGAAGGCATGACCGCAAGCTTTGAAGCCGCCGGTGGTAAGGTAATCATTGCAGAGGCTTGCCAGGTCGGTGACAAGGATTTCAAGACCCAGCTTACCAAAATCAGGACTGCAAACCCTGATGCAATCTATATCCCCAACTATACTGCAGAGAT
Organism: uncultured Sphaerochaeta sp.; assembly: GCA_964392855.1. Classification (GTDB taxonomy): domain Bacteria; phylum Spirochaetota; class Spirochaetia; order Sphaerochaetales; family Sphaerochaetaceae; genus Sphaerochaeta. The sequence goes on along the minus strand of CAYMRN010000043.1, from coordinate 843 downwards.
GGCTCAGATCCTTGAGCAGGCAAAGCAGCTTGGTATCAAGACTCCCTTTGTCTCCAGTGATGGCTTCTCCAACCCTGACATCTACAAGCTCGCCGGCAACTTTACCGACGGTGTTGTCTATGTCGGTCCTGCCAAAACCAAGGAAAGCGCAGCATATAGCAAGTTTGTAGCCGACTACACCAATAAGTATGGTGTCGGTCCTGACTCTTTTGCTACCAACGCGTATGACGGTGCAAATATCCTGCTTGCAGCGATGGACACTGTCTACAAGAAGACCGGCAAGTTCGACAGGAAGGCTGTTCGTGACGCTGTTGCTGCAACCAAGGACTACGAGGGTGTAAGCGGTACTGTCAACTTTGCTGAGAATGGAGACCTAGTTGCCTACCAGGGCGTGTACAAGGTAAACAAGACCACACCCGAATACTTGGGCACCTTTACCGTTGTTGATGGCAAGTTGATCCAGATCGACTAATCGTTCTAATCCCGGTCATAGGGAAATTGGGAGGACCGGTGTTGTTTACACCGGTCTTTTCATGTTACTGTACTATCCAGTCATATGGATAAGGAGAGGCACATCGTGGGAATCGCTGAATTTTTCCAACATCTGATGAATGGCCTGACATTAGGGGGCATCTACGCACTTATTGCCCTTGGTTACACTATGGTGTATGGCATTCTAAAATTCATTAACTTCGCCCATGGCGATATCCTTATGGTGGGGGCGTATGTCGGACTTTTTGTCTTTGACCTCCTGAGAGGAGACTCTCCTTTAGGTGTCTGGCCGATTGTTTCCTTCTTCCTAGCCCTGCTCGTAAGCATGGCTGCCTGTGGGATTCTGGGAAT
>CAYMRN010000042.1:0-9621 GCA_964392855.1 uncultured Sphaerochaeta sp. | reverse complement strand
GTAACCAGGCTTTCCCCTTCAAAACTCGTGCCCGCATGCAGGCACATGATGCCCTCTTCGGGCTCACTTAGGGTAATCCTCTTGCCGGTCTCGCAACAGAGGGGATACCCCCCACTTGCAAGGACCACACAACAGCTGCTCAAAGAGGAGAAATTCACCTCGGCATCCCCCAGGCATTGTTGGGAAACCGCCATTAAGATGGACAGGAGGTCACTCTCTAAAAGCGGAAGTACCGCCTGCAGTTCAGGGTCCCCAAACCTCGCGTTATACTCAATGACCTTGGGTCCGTCAGGGGTAAGCATGAGACCAAAATAGAGGCATCCCTTAAAGGTTCGCCCCTCCTTGTTCATAGCATCCATGGTGGGAAGAAATATCCTCTGCATGCAAAGTTCTTGTAATTCAGGCGTATAATAGGGGTTTGGGGCGATAACACCCATACCTCCGGTATTCGGCCCCTGATCGCCATCATAGGCACGCTTATGGTCCATGGATGAAGGGAGGGCCCTCAGGCTCACCCCATCGGTAACGGTGAGGACAGAGACCTCATAGCCAGTGAGAAACTCCTCAATTACGATTTTCTCCCCACTTAGGCCGAAGACCTTGTCCACCATCATAGCCTTGATGGCCGCCAGCAATTCATCTCTGGTGTAAGCAATGACCACCCCCTTGCCCAAGGCAAGGCCATCAGCCTTTACCACACGGGGAAGAGCGCAGTCTTTTGCATATAGAAGGGCATCCTCCACCCTCTCAAAAACCTCGTATGCTGCTGAAGGAATCCCATACCGCTTCATAAGGCCTTTGGAAAAGACCTTGCTGCCTTCCAGGATTGCCGCGCGCTTGGAAGGTCCGAAACAGGGAATGCCTTCAGCTTCCAACAGGTCAACCAATCCAAGGACCAGGGGGTCATCGGGCCCCACCACCACAAAATCAATCCTTTCCTCCTTGGCAAACCGGACAATCCTGTCCAGGTCCTTCGTCCCTATCGGGACCAAGGTGGCAAGACTCGCCATCCCGGCATTCCCAGGAAGGGCAAAGAGACGGCCGACATCTGAGCTTTTAGAGAGACCTACAACGAGAGCATGCTCACGGCCTCCCGATCCAATCACCAGAATATCCATGGCTTAATGGTGAAAGAGCCTGATCGAATTGCAAACCATTACCATGGAATATTGGTTGCAAGCCTCGATGACCAGATCGTCCCTGACAGAGCCGCCAGGTTGCACGATATACTGCACTCCACTACGCTTTGCCCTATCAATGTTATCCCTGAACGGGAAAAAGGCATCACTGGCAAGAGAGACCCCAGTGACACTCTTCAGGTACTCCTTCTTTTCTTCTAGGGTAAAAACCTCTGGACAGGAAGTAAAGAAACGTTTCCACTTTCCTGCCTCGAACAGGGAGGTCTCAGGGTCATCAGAGAGATACTGCTCTATGGCATTGTCCTTGTCATTCCGACTCAGCTTGGGCAAGAAAGGAAGCGAAAGAACCCGTTCGCTCTGTCTGAGATGCCAAAGATCAGCCTTGTCTCCTGCCAAGCGAGTACAGTGGATGCGGGACTGCTGCCCAGCTCCTACTCCTATGGTCTGCCCGTTCTTTGCATAACAGACCGAATTGGATTGGGTATATTTTAGGGAGTTGAGTGCGACCACCATATCTATCACAGAGCTCTCAGGCAAGATCGTATTGTTGGTGACGATGGGCTTCAGAGCACTTGCATCAAGAAGTACGGTATTTCTCTCCTGCTCAAATGTGATGCCAAAGAGTGTCCTCGTCTCCAGTTCTGGAGGAACATAGGATGCATCAATCTTCAGGACGGCGTACGATCCGTTGCGCTTGGCCTTAAGCAGGGCCAGAGCCTCCTTGGTATACCCCGGTGCGATGACACCATCGCTTACCTCAGCTTTGATGCACTGTGCCGTACTGAGGTCACACTCACGGCTGAGACTGACGAAATCCCCAAAGGAAGACATGCGGTCTGCTCCACGGGCGCGTGTATAAGCCGTAGCAAGGGGAGAAAGCAATCTGTCCTTTGGCACAAAGTACATTGTCCGTTCAGCATCACTTAGGGGAAGGCCCACCGCAGCGCCAGCAGGGCTCACATGCTTGAAGGATGCGGCAGAAGGCAGGCCAAGTGCTTGGTCCAAGGAAGAGACAAGTTGCCAAGCGTTAAGCGCGTCAAGCAAGTTGATATATCCTGCTTTCCCGCTGAGAATGGTTATCGGCAAGGTACCGCTTTCTGTGAATACTCTTGCTGGCTTCTGATTGGGGTTACACCCATACTTGAGTTCCATACTGTCCATGTCTACCTCGTGTGCTTGTTGATCAATTTATGCTTAGAGCTGCCTGTATCCGGATCTGTATACCTGACATACAGCGCGATCCTATTATCCGTATCCAAGCTGTTCCAGAGACTTTGGGAGAATTGCTCCATGTCCTGGTCCAGGCTAATCACCTTGGGACTCCCTACGTATGAAGGAAGGGGAGAACCCTCATCCTCATAGGTATGTATCAGATGACCCCGCCCTACCCTCGGCTCCATATAGGGAAAGAACTCCCTCTTACACGTGCCCTCTTCCCGCTTGAGGATGGAGAGTGTGTAGGAAAGGGGTTTTCTCATCTCAAATATACCGCTTATCCTCGGAGTGTAGGCAGGCTCATCAGGCTCATAATATCGAGTTTCAAGAGCTTCTTCAAAGGTTTTTCCCTCTGCAAGGAAGGACTCTATAGTATCAGTCTGATCCCCGTTGCCCACAATTGCCGTAGAGCCGAACATCCTTAGCGGGTGGTAGATGATAAGGGAAGGATCTTCCAAGGCAGAAGCGTCGAACGCTTCTGTTTTCACCGTATCCCCTTCCAGGGCCAATATCCGGTTACGGCTATTATTGCTCCGCCCCATAAGGAAGTAGGCTATGACAGCAGATCCACCACTGGACAATCCCATAATGAGGCCTCGTCCCGGATACTTCTTGTGTTGCAACACCTGTTCAATGTTCATCGACTGCTCCATTTTCTGGCAGATCTCACGGGTACATCGTGGAAGCAAGACCCACTCAGCCTCCTCCATGATTCGTCTTTGTAAGGTGGCGGGGGTGTCCCCAGGAAGAACAGACACTGCCTGTTGTGCAATTATCGGTCCCCCATCGGGTGTGGCATTGACAAAGTGAACCGTTGCCCCGCTGATAGTCACCCCACGCTCTAAGGCTGCCTGGTGCACTTTCAGCCCATAATACCCTTTGCCAGAGAAGCTCGGTAAGAGAGAGGGATGTACATTGAGAATCCTCTGGGGATATTTTCCGACAAAATCTTCAGAAAGCAAGGAAAGAAAACCTGCAAATACTATCAGGTCTATAGCATGTTCGGTCAAAACCTTCTCTAACCTGGCCTCAAACAGGGCTCGGTCGCCCTTCACCCGCTCTACGACACAACCTGTGATACGTGCATCCTGAGCACGTTTGAGGGCATAGGTACCCTCCCTGTCCGCAACGACCAAAACCAGGGAGCCGCAGCCCAAGGCACCGGCGGCCTCTGCATCAATCAGGGCCTGGAGGTTTGTCCCCCCTCCACTTACCAAGACAGCTATGCGTATCATACGAGCAGCACCCCTTGCTCGCCATCAAGTATGGTGCCGAGGATATAGGAGCCTTCGATAGAGGAAAGGGCAACCTTGGCGGCATCAGGATCTAGGACAAGGACCATACCAACGCCCATATTGAAGGTGTTGTACATATCATGGAGGGGAATGGCCCCCTCCTGCTGGATCAGGGAAAAGATAGGAAGCACCCGCACATCATCATAGAGGATCCTTGCCATCTTGCCTGGAGGAAGACAGCGGGGGATGTTCTCATAGAAGCCTCCCCCCGTAATATGGGCCGCAGCCTTTATCGTGACACTCTTTGCAAGTTCGAGCAAAGGGCGGACATAGATCTTGGTAGGTTCGAGCAGGGCCTCCCCAAGCGTACATCCAAGCGATGGCTCAAACCGGTAAAGCCTAGAGACCTCGGTGTCAAGGGTAAAAATCTTCCTGACCAGGGAGAACCCATTGGAGTGGACCCCTGAAGACGGAAGGGCAACCAAGAGGTCTCCCTCCACGATGGTGGAATTGTCAAAGACCTTTGATTTATCCACCACCCCTACGGCAAATCCGGCAAGGTCATACTCGTCTACAGGGTAGAACCCCGGCATTTCTGCAGTCTCCCCTCCGATAAGGGCACAGTCTGCCTCAAGGCATCCTGCAGCCACCCCTTTGACGATACTTGCAACTTTTTCAGGCTCAAGCTTCCCCAAGGCAATGTAGTCAAGGAAGAGTTGTGGTTCAGCCCCGCAACAGATGACGTCATTGACGCACATCGCAACACAATCGATGCCCACCGTATCATGCTTATCCATGAGGAATGCAAGCTTTAGCTTGGTCCCTACCCCATCTGTACCACACGCCAGCAGGGGATTGGGAGTCTTTTTCATATCGAGCTCAAACAGACCTCCGAACCCTCCGATATCGGACCGCACTCCGCTTGTAAAGGTTTTCTTCACATGGCTTTTCATAAGTTCTACAGCCTTATAGCCGGCATTGATGTCCACACCGCTTGCGCGGTAGCTCTCATTCTGTGTCATGGGTACTCTCTCCTCCGATGAAATGCATATACTTGCCCTTGCCTTTGCATTGGGGCGGGGAACAGGGATACTTGCCGGTAAAACAGGCTGAGCAGAATCCAATAGAAGGATGGTCCGGCAGTCTGTTCACATTTTCACTGCTGAGAAACCCCAAGGAGTCGACATCAAGGAGAGAAAGCATGGTCTCATCATCATGCTTGTAGGCAAACAGGTCCTCTGAGCAGTTTATGTCGGTACCAAAGTAGCAAGGATAGAGGAACTTGGGGGCAGCAGATCTGAGGTGCACTTCCTTTGCCCCCGCTTCGCGAAGCAACCGCACGATGCGCTTGCTTGTGGTGCCGCGCACTATGGAGTCGTCTATGAGCACCACACGCTTGCCCCTCACCGTAGCTGCAATGGGATTGAGCTTGATCCTCACATGGTCTTCGCGCGAGCTTTGCCCCGGTTGTATGAAGGTTCGTCCGATGTACCTGTTCTTGATGAAGCCGATGCCGTAAGGGATGCCCGACTGCCGGGAGTATCCGATGGCGGCATCTATGCCGCTGTCGGGCACTCCGATGACAACGTCTGCTTGGGCCGGGTGTTCCAAGGCAAGGAAGGCTCCTGCCCTGAGGCGGGCCTGATGTATCGAAATGGTATCGATGATGCTGTCCGGTCGAGCGAAATAGAGCAGTTCGAATACACACAAGGCCGAGCTCTGGGTATTGCAGAAGGTCCTGATGCTCACCAGGGTAGGTTCTGAACCTTGGTGGGAATCGACTACCACAATCTCCCCGGGTTCCACATCCCTGATAAACTCAGCTCCCACCGCATCGAATGAGCAACTTTCAGAGGCAAACACATAGCCATCCCCAAGCTTGCCGATACATAGGGGCCTAAACCCCCAAGGATCGCGGATGGCAATAAGCTTGGAGGGGGACATGACCAGGAGCGAGTAGGCTCCCTTGATCTCTTCCATGGTCTTCTCTATAGCCACTTCAATGCTTGGACAGCAGAGCCTGTTACGGGTTATAAGGTATGCGATCACTTCAGGGTCGCCGGTGGTATGGAAGATGGAACCTGAAAGTTCCAACTTCTCACGCAACTGTGATCCATTGGTGAGGCTACCGTTGTGGGCAATGGCCATACTCCCATTCTGGTGGGTGATGACCAAGGGTTGGACTTTGGTACGTGATGCGATGTCTGTCGTACCATAGCGAACATGGGCAATAGCCATGCGACAAGCTTCATTGGAAGGCAACGTCTCGGCCTTGAAGACCTCATTCACCAACCCCTTGTCCTTGTGACAGGTAATGACCCCTCTTTCATTAAGAGCTATTCCACAACCCTCCTGTCCCCGGTGCTGAAGGGCATAGAGGGCGTAATAGGAGAGCGAGGCTACATCCTCAGACTTCTGGGAATAGATACCGAAAATACCGCACTCTTCGTGCAGAGAGCCCATCAGAGGCCTCCCATCAGGCGGGAAAGAACTTCCTGGTAGGCATCCTCTACCCCCCCAAGATCTCTTCTAAAGCGATCCTTATCGAGTTTTTCATGAGTCTTCGTATCCCAGAACCTGCAGGTATCGGGTGAGATTTCATCGGCCAAGATGATTGTACCGTCTTCTGTCTTGCCAAACTCCAGCTTGAAATCCACCAATTCAAGCCCAAGAGGCAACAAATAATCTCCAAGGATGGTGTTGATCTGTAAGCTGTATTCCTTAATCTGACGAAGGTCATCTTCGCTTGCCAACGCTAGGGCCTTGATATGATACTCATTTACCAAAGGATCACCCAGATCGTCACGCTTGTAGCTGAACTCCAGTACGGTGGAGGCAAGCTTGAGCCCTTCTTCCAGACCCAGTCTTTTTGCAAGAGAGCCTGCAGCTATATTGCGCACTATCACCTCAAGGGGGACAATCGTCACAGCTTTGACAGCAGTTTCGCGATCATTGAGCTCCTGAACCAAGTGGGTGGGGATCTCCTGCTCTTCCAAGATGGCCATCAAATGATTGCTGATCCTATTGTTAATCGCTCCCTTACCTGTAATGCTCCCTTTTTTCAGACCGTTTAAGGCTGTAGCATCATCCTTGTACGAGACAATGTAGATACCCTTCTCGTCGGTTGCATAGACTTTCTTAGCCTTGCCTTCATACAATTGCCCCATCTTTTTCATAGCGGTACCTCCCACAATAAAAAAAGCCTTACTAGGTAAAGCTTCTGTGTATCCTTTCATGTGTATCCAAGACTGCCTGTTCGCCCGCAAGGCGTCTTTGTGCAAGCCTTTCTCCCAATTCCTGGTCATTAAGGGAGAGTATTTGCGCTGCTAGCAAGGCGGCATTGGCACTTCCATCAATGGCGACTGTCGCTACAGGAATACCCGTTGGCATCTGCGCTATAGCCAATAGGGCATCGAGGCCCCCCAAGGAAGCGGAAAGTGGAACCCCTATGACAGGCAGCAGGGTATAGGAGGCGAGAACTCCCCCTAGGTGAGCGGCCATGCCGGCCCCTGCAATAATCACTGCATAGCCATTGGAGGAGGCTGTACGGGCAAATTCGGCGACTTGGGAAGGGGTCCTGTGTGCTGACAACACGTGGACAGAGAAGGGTATGTCCAATTCCTTGAGGATGGTGCAGGCTTTTTCCATAACAGGAAGATCCCTTTCGCTGCCCATCACTACAGCTACTCTTTTCATGAGGTATTCCTCTCTTGGTTGGTATGCATAGGGTAACAGTAGCGAAAAAGAAAAATAAACACAACGCTAAAGCAGGAAATACCCATGAGAATGTTGCATAATCAGAGGAATTCTATCTATTCATGCAACAAAATCAATATTTATTACTATATTACAGACAGAATGCAACAAATTTGTTGCTTTTTATGAAAAACTCACGTAATACCAAGGAACACCTCACAACCTATCCACAACGTTCAACCACGAGACACAGCCGAGTGGCAAACACAAAACACCCAATGACGAGATGCAGAGCATCCTGTCATCGGGTATTCTTTGTTCCTGCTATTCTTTCCAGCAAGGGAGACTAGACTCTTCTGCCAGGTCCAGCACCCATACGGTTATTTCGAATGCTTGTTATAGAGTCTCTCTTCAAGCTTCCCATCGACAAGGTCGGTGTAGCGTACATAGAGGGCTATACGATTGTCCTTGTCCAGGGCCTTCCAGACCTTCTGGGAAAATACCTCAATATCCTCGTCTATCGTCACTTCCCTAGGGCTTCCGCTAAAGGAAGGAAGGGGGCTTCCATCACCCTTATAGGTGTGGATAAGCTGGCCACCGCCCTTTGTGGGGTCGCTGTACCTGAAGAATCTTCTTTTGCACCGGCCCTCCCCTTTCTTGAGGAGGGAAAGGGTGTAGGCAAAGGGTTCCTTCAAGGATACCAGTGCGCTGATGCGAGGCGTATAGTTCGGCTCATCCGGCTCATAGCTACAGCTTTTCAGGGCCTGCTTGAAGGTCTTCCCCTCCTTGAGGTAGGAGATGATGACCTTCCCATGGTCCCCATTGCTGATGATCAGGGAGTCTTCAAATCGCTCCATTGCGGTATAGAGAATGAGCGAGGGGTCCTCTACCTTGGAAGAATCAAGGCTTTCTGTCCTGAGGGTCTCTCCATCAAGTGCCAACAAGCGATTTTGGCTGTTCTCACTGCGCCCCATGATGAAATAAGCAGAGACTGCCCGCCCTTGTGGGGAAAGCCCCACTATGATTCCACGACCGGGATAGATTTTATCACCCAACAGCCTTTCAATTTCCATACGAATCCTCCAAAATATAATATTCTCTGTCTTCTATTTCCTTAACGGCAAAACGCACCGCATCTTCGATGCAGAGGTCACAGGCGCGAAGGACCACCCCGGTCTCCAAACCTCTCAAATCCTTGCAGACAAGGCTTTTGTTCTGCAGGAGAAAAGCCGAGACTATAGGTGCGACCGAAGCATAGGTCTCTGCCTTGATCTCAGAGGGAACAGGCCCCTTACTGGCCAGCAGCGAAAGGATCGCAACCGCCCCGCTTACAGCCCCACATGTAGCTTCCTTTCCACCCATACCACCGCCGAACCCTTCCAGGATTGCAAAGAGAGTCTTCTCATCAACATCCACAAGGTCCAGGAAAGCACAGGCAACTGCCTGTGCGCAGTTATATCCATTCTTGTTCAAGGCCCTAGCCTTCTCTACATACTCATGTTCAGTATACATACACGCTCCCCTGCTTTATGATTCCCTACCGGTTTTCTGCAGGTAGTAGTGATAATCACCTTCAAAAACCTGCATCTGAGCCTGATCGATCTCAAAGACCCTGTTTGCGAGATGCTTGAGGAAGTATCGGTCATGGCTTACGATGATGATCGTTCCCTCAAACCGGATGAGGGCATCAAGGAGCACCTCCCGGCTTTGGATGTCCAGGTGGTTTGTCGGCTCATCCAATATGAGGAAGTTTACAGGAAGGGCGAGCATACAGGCAAGCATGACACGGCTTTTCTCCCCTCCGCTGAGCACACCCACCTTCTTATCAGCATCGGAGCCGGAGAACTGAAACGCACCCAACAGGCTCTTTATGCTCCCGATCGAAGCCAAGGGGGTCCTTTCAGAGACCTCCTCAAACACGGTCTTCTCTGCGTCCAACACATCAGAGGAGTACTGGCTGAAGTAGCCAAGGTTCACACTTGCACCCAAGGTGACCTCTCCTGCTGTCGGTTCTGTCAACCCTGCGATAACCTTGAGCAAGGTCGATTTGCCCGCTCCGTTGATCCCTGTCAGGGCGATACGGTTACCCCGCATGACCGATCCTGTAAGACCGCTGAAGACCAGATGGTCTTCACCATTGGCTTTTTTCCAACTTTTTGCAAGGTCCTTCATCACCACCACCTGGTCACCACTCCTCGGACAAGGTGAGAACTCAACCTGCATGAGCTTAGTTTCAGCGGGGATGGTAATGCGATCGATCTTATCCAATGCCTTTATCCTGGACTGGACGAGGGAGGCATGGGAAGCAAGGGCTGCAAAGCGGGCGATGAACTCCT
>CAYMRN010000041.1:0-9658 GCA_964392855.1 uncultured Sphaerochaeta sp. | reverse complement strand
AATGCAATAATATCAGGAGGGATACTGAGCTGGATAACCATCATAACCGAACTGTCGACCTCCATTATCCTCTATACCTCGCATACAGTGACCTTGACGCTTTCAATCTACATATTTGTCGTAAGGGGTACAGAGGGACCGGCAGCTGCAATGGCCACAATCCTTACCCTGTTCACGACCCTCAGCCTTATCATCTTTATCAAAGTCTCTGACGGTAAAGAGATGGTTATGTAGATTGTGATGCAATTTTGTGGTAGCCTAAAAGTTTTAGGACCTCCTTTGGCTAAAACACCATTGATAATCGATACGGTCGGTTTGGTACAAGCATCGGATGGGTGAAGGTGGCTCTTGTGCCAGACCAATCAATGGGCCTTACGAGTCCAAAGAGGAATGCGTATGATTGAAGATGAAAAACTATTTGATGTTGCTATAGCCTACCATGTCAGGAAGAAAACCCAGAAGGAGATAGCACAAGAGTATAATGTCTCACACGTACAAATCAGCAAGTACCTTAAGCTTGCAGAGCAGAGAGGCATCATTACCATCTCGGTAAATCCTCCGAGTGTAACCAAAGAGGATTTGCAATGGTACCAGATCATGTTCAAGGAGCTCTTTGGCCTGGAGAATCTCGTACTGACACCGGGGGCGAACAATACAGAAAAATCCCATGCCCTGCTGGTGAGTTTTGCAGCCAAGTACATCACCGAAACCTATGACAATACCAGCCTCAACATCGGTCTTGGACTGGGCAGGACGATACATGACCTCTGCAAATTCCCCAATGAGATGACAAAGAAAAGCAAATGGACCTATTACCCGGTCTGTACATCGATCCATAACAAATCAAGCAGATATTTCGATTATGAACAGTTGTTGAGGATGATCGCAGAGAATTGGGGAGGCGAATACAGCAGCAAGTTCAACAATATGCTGTATTTCAGTGAGAGCCTTGATGTTGATTTTCGCAAGTACATCTGTGACTATCTCAGCAACCTCGATATCCTCATTACCGGCATAGGAAGTGCCTTCACCCTGAACCCTGCAACCAGGGAGATGTTCTTTTCACAAGAGGAGCAGAGTGAAATCCTTACCACAAATCTGGTGGGGGATATGGTCAACTTCTTTTTTGACATTGATGGGAATATCTATGCTACACACAATAAGATCAAGAACCAGCTGACTTTGGAACAACTGCGGGCTACCCCCTTGCGGATCGCGGTAGCATCAGGCTTCCATAAGGTGGAAAGCATTGTAGGGGCTCTCCGTGCTGAGTTGGTGCAGACTCTGATCACCGACATGCCGACAGCCAAGCATGTGATCGAATATATGAAATAGGAATAGTATTGGCTTACTCGGCTATGCAGCAGCTCTCTCTCTCCCTCACTGCTATGACAGTTACCGAACCCTCTCCAAAGACAGACTCGAGGTAGGCAGTATACGCTGCAATCCTATCAGTGGGGACATAGGCTTGGATAGTTCCGGCAAACCCCCCTCCATGGACACGGACAGTCGCCCCATCTCCGAGGATATCCTCACTCATTGCAATGGCAAGGCTGAGACCCTGCTCATGGGGATTGGTTGTCGGGTAGAGGTTTTGCAAAAAGCAGAATGAGCTTTTTCCACTTTGGCGGACTTTTTCCAGATAGGTCTGCATATCCCCCCTCTTGAGGGCATCAAGCATGGCTGATACTCGGTCATTTTCACCAAAGAAGTGCATTGCCCGTAAGAGGGAACGGTCATTTACCAGCTTTTTTCTCAAGGTAGGCAGCGCTGTGAAAAACTCTGGACTCTCAATTTCACGAAGGTTCTGCTTGCCGAAGAAGCTCGCCACCTGACGCATCTCCTTGGGCACTGAGGCATACTCCGGGGTTAGGTCGGCATGGTTGCCTCCTGTATCCACTATGGCCAGGTGGTAGCCGTGCTGTTCGAAGGAGAAGGGGATAGGGGTTACTACAGGTTTTTCGGCATCCTTGAAGTCTATGCTGACAATGCCTCCGTTGGCACAGGCAACCTGGTCCATAAGGCCGGAGGGTTTGCCAAAGTAGTGGTTCTCGCTGAATTGACCGATGATGGCAAGCTCGATGGGTGAGAGCTTGTCCTCATTGAAGAGGTGGTTGAAAATGGTTGCGCACAGGATCTCGATTGCAGCTGAGGAGGAGAGCCCCGAGCCCTTGAGCACACGGCTTGTGGTATTTGCCTGCCAACCAGATATGGCGATTCCTCTCTCCTTGAAGGCAAAGGCTATCCCCTTCACAAGCGCCTTGGTGGTATTTTTTTCTGCTTCTACCATCTCCAGGTTTGCAAGGTCGACCTCAACGGAGGGGTAGCCTTCGCTGATCAGCACCACACGGTTGTCATCGCGAAGGGAGACTGACGCGATGGTGTCCAGATGTATCGTCGCTGCAAGTACCTTACCCAGGTTATGGTCTGTATGGTTCCCACCCAGTTCGCTGCGCCCTGCCGTGGAGAAAAGTTTGGAGTCATTGACATGGAACAGCTTGGCATGGGTCTCCATCAGGGCGAGATATCGTCCATCCATCTCACTTTGGTCATAGCGTCTTGCATAGAGGTGTGGATATACCTCATGCAACACTCCCTTTCTGATCATCTCGATAGTAGCCACGTTTCTCTCCTCTTGTCACGGTTCATCGGTATACATACTACCATAGGTCCCTTTGTCCGAGGTAGGCAAAACGTATCTGTCAGTAGCAAAATGCAGATGCTTGCACAGATGAATGTACACGTGTACACTGACCTTGTCAATTCCTCAGGAGGCCCCTATGCCGATAACACGCGACCAGGTTGCAAAGCTGGCAAAGGTCAGCAGCGCCACAGTTTCCAGAGTGTTCAACAACCCCCGATCAGTATCACCGCCCCTGCAAGATGCTGTATTGCAAGCGGCTAAGGAGCTTGGGTACACCCCCAACAAAGCTGCAGGCCTTCTCAGGCGTAAAGGCACAGGGGTCCTGGCCTTTGTCGAGTTTGCGAAAGAGGGTAGGCCCTACTATTGGGGGGACCTTGATAGTTTTGACTGGTTCTTTGGCAGGAGTATTCGGGGGGTGCAGGATGCTATCAAGGATAGCTCATGGCAGTTGCGATTCTATAAGGTTAGGAACAAGAAGGAACTCAAGGCTATCGAACGTCAGTGTGACGGTATCCTGGGCTATGATGTCGATACAGAAGAGGAAGCTGACCTTTTCAGAGACCTTTCTGTCCCCTATGTGCTTTCGCACCATATCGATGAAGGGGCAGCTCCCTCTGTTGTGGTGACCGACAACTACCATGGGGGAGTGTTGCAGGCGGAATATCTTGCAGGACTGGGCTGTAAGAAGCCCCTGTATCTCACCGGATACCTAGAAAGTGTTCCCCCTCACCAGCAGAGGCTGGAAGGATTTCTCTCCCTGTTTCCCAACTCACTCGTCATTGAGACAGGGGTAGGTACCCCTGATGCTATCCTGCCCATCCTTGAAAGGGTGAAAAAGAAAGAGAGGCTGGGAACCATTGACAGCATCGCCGCCGTCAATGACCTGACCTTGTTTGAGCTCTTGCTCAAGAGCGGAATCTCCCTACCCAGCGTGGGCTATGATGCCTCACCGTTCTACAGGCTCTTCAACGGCCCCCTTGCTAGCATAGATATCCAAAGCGGAGAGATCTACAGGAGGGCAACCCTGAATCTCATGTCCCTGATAGGGCACTCACCTTCGGATTCTGAGATAGTCCTTCCACGCATGGTGACGCTGCTCTGATTGTACAATGTGTTTTCCCTCTTAAGGGTCCTACTGATTTTCGTTTTGATGACGGATGAATCTTTTGTACAACCGTTTCCATGGGTATCGTGATATGGCCAAAACATCGCGATGCACCAAGCTCCGTATCGCCTCCACCAGTTCCCCCTCACTCCAGCAGGAAAGGATTCCTGAACGGCTGTCGTGTCCCTCCGTATCGCAAAGGAGCCTGGCAAGGGCTCCCGGGGTATAGGTGAAGGGACGTCTTTGTACGGTTTGTACGATCTGCCTCATGCCATCGGGTAGATCTGATAGCGTGCCATTGCACACGTCACAGCCGCTGCACCCTGAAATGGTCTCCCCCAGAAGCAGTAAGAGGCTCTCCCTAAAACAAGTTTTCTTGCTGGTGAATATGCTATAGAGGGAGGCTGATGAAAAAGAATCACCTGCTGCCCTTCGTTTGTCCTCTTCCCCCACGAGGACAAAGGAGTGTGCACTATACCCATCCCTTCCGGCTCGACCACTCTCTTGCAAGAAGGAGGTGACATCCTTGGGAAGGGTCCTATGGATGACTGTGCGGATGTTTTTCTTGTCGACTCCCATGCCGAATGCGTTCGTAGAAAAAAGCACCGCCTCATCACTGCTGGCAAACCAAGCCTCAAGCATAACCCTGGATCCTGTTGCTAATCCCGCATGATAGTAACGGGCTGGAATATATCGATGGGTATTGGCAAAGTCCTTGGCAGCGAGTTCGCACTCACCCCTGGTCTGGCAAAACACCACAGCAGGGCGAGCTCTGCTATCTTTGAGTAACATCGATAGGGAGTGTCTCTTTGAGAGGGTTTCCTGGACATGGTAGGCAATGTTCTCCCTATCGGCACTGCCTCGTACAGTATGTGGCTTCTTTCCTAGAAACAGCATCATTTGCAACTCGGAGGTAATTGCTTCGTCAGCAGTAGCGGTGAAAGCAAGAATCTGCTTGATGGACAAATATGCTATGACACTGCCCAAGCTCCTGTAGGAGGGGCGAAAGCTCCCTCCCCACTGCACTACAGTATGGGCCTCATCCACAACCAGCAGGCTGAT
Source organism: uncultured Sphaerochaeta sp. (assembly GCA_964392855.1). Taxonomy (GTDB): domain Bacteria; phylum Spirochaetota; class Spirochaetia; order Sphaerochaetales; family Sphaerochaetaceae; genus Sphaerochaeta. The sequence continues at coordinate 4,847 of CAYMRN010000041.1, read as the reverse complement.
GGGGTGGAGTGAAAGGTTTGCAATGACAGAGGCATTGAGCATGCACTCGGCATTGGTGATGACCACTGTTACCTTCTTGTCAGCTAGCTTTTTCCAGATCGCTTTACGCTGTTCCTTAGTCTGGCCACCTCGAATGCATACAGAGGGTATGCCGCTTTGTTCAAACCTTTTCACCTGATCGTTCATCAGCGAGAGCAGAGGATAGACTATGACCGTTAGGCCCTGGACAAGTAAGGAGGGGAGCATGAAGCAGACACTCTTGCCCGATCCTGTAGGCAGGACCACCAGCATGCCCTCATGGCCAAGAGCAGCATTGTCCTGCTCAAGGACTCTCTGGATTACCAGGGACTGATAGGGCCGTAGGCTCCGGAGGCCGAACTTCTCTAAGGCGATCTTGCTGATGGTTTCCTGCATAGAGAGTAAGTGAAGGAAGGGGTGCCCCTGCTTCAAGCTCAAGAACTATTGGGCATTCGTATCTGTATACAAGACTTGTAAAATCACTTATGGCTTAGTATGGGATCTTATGAAAGTTAATCGTCCAGGACAGTTTTCATGAGTACCTGATTTTTGTGTCCTGTACTAAAGGAAATGTCTGGAACTCGAATAGCAGCAAAATAGGATATTCTCTTGAGAATATAATTCTATTGCTTTACACTCACCAGTATGGAAGAAAGGAAATACATCGTATTTAATCCAGAAGTACAAAGATTGGTAGAGAGCTATTCATTCTGCTTCAATGTAAAGGTCACCTTCTATTCCTTGGATTTGGAGGAGCTCTTGGTTGGGCCTCATTCAGCCGTTGACGACTATTGCTCCTTGATTCAAAAGAAACTCCACATCCGCTATAGATGTTTGAAACAAGATCATATGATCTGCCAACAGTGTAGAAAACAAAACCAACGGGTGGTGTATACCTGTCATGCAGGTCTTACCGAGGCTGTGATTCCTATCCATATCTCGGGAAGCCTTGTCTGTTATGCTCTTATCGGGCAGTTTCGAACTACCAATGTCATTCCAAGTTCAATTATGCAGTTGTGCCAAGAGAAAAACCTTGAAGGTTCCGTACTGGAAGATGCCTTTATGAAAAGACCCATCTATGACAATACGATGTTGCAGAATATGTTTGAACTTTTCAGAACAACTCTTTCCTTACTCATCGAGACGCAAGCCATGAAGCTACGCCAGCCTGATCTTATTGAAAGGATACTTGCTTACATTGATGCGAACATTGGTCATCCAATTGCAATGGATGATGTGGCAAGGTTTGTCAATATGAGTCGTTCAAGCATCACGCATACCTTGCAACAACAGATAAAGCTATCGTTTCAACAACTCTTGATCAATAAGCGTTTGGCCAATTTTGAATACCTGATATTGAATGATCCATCCTTGCAAATTCAACAGGCGGCCTTGTTGTCAGGGTATCATGATCCGCTCTATTTTTCTCGGTTGTACAAGAAGAATCGGGGACAGACTCCTAGTGAATTTCTGCACCACACACAATTTTCCGCTAACGACCAGAGGGAGCGATACTTATCCAAGCCATTAGGACAACTCGTGGTCCACATTCAAGAGGCTAACAATTGATTTGGCATACTCTGAAGGGCTTCTGCCAGTAAACTTAGAAAACTGTTTTGAAAAATGATGGATTGAGTTGTAACCTAGCTGGTAAGCAATTGTGGTCATATTCCCATTTCCTTCCCTGATGAGCTGCTTTGCTTTCTCAATGCGCTGCCGGTTATACCAGCGCATGACGCTGGTACCGGTCTCAAGCTTGAATATTTTTTGGGCAAGGGATTTGCTCATTGAGCAATGGTTGCAAATATCTTGCAACGTCAGATTATCAGCAAGATGATTCAGCAGATAGGCATTAGCGAAATCATACCGGTTTTTCCTATCCCTGGTTTGGGTGGAGCTGTATGTGATGTCACTCTCTTCTGTGTGTGCATTATGCACGATAAGCTCAATCAGAAAAGCTTCAAAGTAGTTTTTTATCAGCTGCTGGCTGCCGAAAGGGCAGGTTTCTGATACTTCAAGCTTTGTGTAGTAGGGATCAGACAAATCAGTCGAATATACTTTTTGAGCTTCATTGATAATGAATGAAAGCAGAGCCTTGGTCTTGTTCGTTATATTGATCACCTTGTTTTTAAAGAAGCTCATCTTCGGTGATTGGCAATCAAATGATATGACAACCAAACATGGAGAAGTCACTCCGTTGCACTCCACACTGTGGAATTCATTAGGCTTGTGAAAAATGATTTGATCTTGTTGCAATTGGTGGAAATCAGTATCTGTCCTGACAAATACCATCCCCTTGTCAACATACAAAAGCTCCCAAAAATTATGCCGCTCCCCTTTGAAGTAATATTTATTTGAGTACTCGAAATAGTGAAAGGTGATAAAATAGTTCACCTTAATCTCAGTTTTCATGCTAGTCAAATAGAAACCATCAATATATTTGTCCATGTGTTTAGTGTATTATCGAAAGTCTTATTTGACAACTATTATAATTTTTCGGACAAATACGATGATAATAAATGGTATATACTTGATTATAGTAACAAAATATCAAATATGTTGCTAAAAAGGAGAATCGTATGAAAAAGAGAATTCTGATCGTTGCGTTGATTGTTGTATCAGTACTCGTGACTCCTCTCTTCGCAGGGGGGGCTGCAGAAGGGAAAGCAGGGAAAAAAACTATCAGCTATTGGTCGATGTGGAATGAAGCGGAGCCTCAAGGCCTGGTGATTTCTGAAGCGGCAGAAGCTTTTGAAAAGGAGACAGGTGTAGCGATTGACATCGTCTTTAATGGGCGTGAAATACGCAAGACCTTGCAACCGGCGCTAGAGGCTGGGGAAGTCATCGATATCTTTGACGAAGATATCACCCGTATGAATACGAACTGGGATAGATATCTACTTCCTCTTGAAGATTATGCCAAAAAAAGTTATCCCACGACCAACGGCGCAAGCTTCGAAGATTCTGTGAGTACGGCACTCATGGATCTGGCAAGACAAGAAGGCGGGGGGACTCTGAAGGTCATTCCTTATCAGCCATATGCTTTTATTGTCATGTACAACAAGGATCTTTTCAAGAAAGCAGGTATAACTTCAACTCCTAAAAATTGGAAAGAGTTTGAAGATGTTTGTGCAAAACTTGTAAAAGTAGGTATTACTCCCATTACTGTTGATGATGCTTACATGGCAGTCTTCTTTGGCTACAATATTTCCAGGCTTGCCGGTGAAGAGCGGACTTTGGAGATGGCTGAAAACAATGAGTTTAATGATCCTTCTGTCCTTGAATTTGGAAGAATCTGGTCTGATTTTGCCAAAAAGGGCTATATCAGCAAAAATGCAGCATCCAATATTTTCCCAACCGGACAGATTGAAGAGATAGCATCTGAGAAAGTTGCCATGTATTTGAATGGGACTTGGCTACCCAATGAGATCAAGGGCAATGCCCCTAATCTTAGCTGGGGTGCCTTTGCCTGGCCTGCAATGGGTCCAAAGGGAACGGGAATTGAATCAAACAACTATGGTGCACAAAGCTTTGGTATCAATAAGAACTCAAAAGTCGCTGATGAAGCATTCCAGTTCATCGTATACATGACTACAGGAAAATGGGATTCCCGACTTGCTGAAGAGAGTTTGGGTGTTCCCATGGGTAAAGACAGCACCTGGCCAAAGCAAACCGCTGAAGCCAAAGTTGTCATTGATAATACTACAAATTGGATGACATGGGCGGTTGGCATGGAAAACGTTGCTGATGTCAATACAAAGATCAAGGAAAATTTCAGTAAACTAATCATTGGTACCCTTGATGCCAAAGGCTTCTATGAAGCCATGAACAAGTAAAAAACACTTGATGGTAAGCCTTTACAACCCTGTGTTGTAAGGGCTTACCCCTTCTGAAGGTAGCTACATGAAAAAAAATCGAACAATGATCGTACTATTTCTTACTCCAGCGCTAATCTGCTATCTGATGGTATTCCTCTATCCTTCAATACGGACGACCATCATGAGTTTCTTTGCAGTAGAATCAGTAGCTGATTCGATTTCAACTTGGAAATTCAATGGATTTGCAAATTATGTAAAACTATTTAATACCCCAATTTTCAAACGCTCCATGTCAAACATAACCACCATCTGGATTGTTGGTGGGGCGGGGGTGATGGTAGTTGCTTTGTTTTTTGCCGTATCTTTAACAAGTGGAATCAAGTATGCAAAATTTATCAGGAGCGTTATCTACTTGCCTAATGTAGTGTCAGCCATTGCTATGGGAACTATGTGGATTAACTATGTATACAACTCCCGATATGGATTGTTGCACAATGTGTTTTCTGCTTTGGGCCTAAAAAAATTATCTGAAACCTTATGGACTGGACCTGGAAACCTGTTTTGGTCAATGATGGTTGCCTACTGTTTTGGGATGGTTGGCTACCATATGCTGATTTTCATGGCCAGCATCGAACAAATCCCCAAGGATTATCACGAGGCAGCCCAGCTTGAAGGGGCAAATCTCATTCAGCGGTTCTACCATGTTACCCTGCCATTTCTGCGGGGCTGTTTCAGGACAAACATAGTCATGTGGACTGTGTTCACGGTCGGATTCTTTGTTTGGGGACAGTTGTTTAGCCCTGTTAACCTTTCCAATGCAACAGTTGCTCCAATGAACTACATGTATGAAATAGTATTTGGAGCCTCTTCAAATGCCGCTACGGTAAGAGACAGCGGAGCAGGGGCAGCCATTGGTGTGATAGCCATAACTATTGTTTCCGTAATGGTTAAGATATCAAACTTCATGATCAAACATAAAGCTGACGTTTTCTAGGTGCTGATACATGTCTT
>CAYMRN010000040.1:0-9721 GCA_964392855.1 uncultured Sphaerochaeta sp. | reverse complement strand
TTCCACCTGGAAGAGCATCTGGAGGAACCCCTGGGAGGCGTAGGTCTTTTTCGCCTCGATAATCAATGAAGAGAAAATTCCCCTTCTTCTGTGGTGGGGGTGTACAAAGCCGTTGATCTCAACTTCGACAGTGGTGGGTAAGAATGCTGCTAGGAATCCTACGAGCTTCTCTTTTTCATAGGTTAGGAAGAAGCAGGGGAGGCTTTGGTCTGTGTTCATCTCGTTGGAGAGGAAAACATTGGTTCCCAATCCAGAGCATATCGTTTGGAGATGTAGTATCTCTGTTTTTTGCTGGGGTGTAAGTGTGTTGGTCCTGATAGTGGTCATCAAGAAGAGAGTACAAGAGAGAAGCCCCTTCGTAAAGCTACGAAAGGGCTTCTCCCTTGCACTAAGTTTTTTATGCCCTTATGAGATGGATGGCAAACCCGCTGAGCTCCTCATTGAGGTAGCAGACCTTGATGGTCCCCTCAGCATCACAGGCGATGGTCTCTTCCTTGACGCTGAAGCCATGCTTGCCAAGGTAGGAGAGGGTGCGTTCGATATCGAAGCAGCGAAAGCCGATATGACCGTTCTTTCCTAGGTAGGGCTTGGGGAGCACTTCAATGAAAGGGCCCATGAAGGTCGAGGAGTTGCCTCTTTTGGCTTCCATGCCAAGGGCTGAGAAGCCAGAGATACTTTTTTCAGCCTCTTCTGCGTTTTCATTGTTCAGTCCCATGTGGGCAAACTCAAGGCCCTGTATGGCTAACACTGCATCACTGCAGAGTTTTGCGATTCCGTCCCAGGTCTCAGTCTCAATGAGGTCTTCCTTGACCATCCATGATCCTCCGACTGCAAGCACATTGCTCTGCTTTGCATAGGAGGGGAGGTTTGCCAGACTGATGCCACCGGTGGGCATGAATTTCAGGTTGGGGAAGGGCCCTGCAAAGCTCTTGAGCATCTCAACTCCGCCTGAAGCTTCGGCAGGGAAGAACTTGAGATTCGAGAGCCCGCGCTCAAGGCCCTGTTCAATGTCACTGGGGGTACATACCCCTGGAATGATGGGAACGCTGTTTTCCAGGCACCAGTCTACAACTGTTGGGTTGAAGCCAGGCGATACGATGAACTTGGCTCCAGCAGCGAATGCCTTCTTGGCATAGTCGAGGTTTGTCACCGTCCCTGCCCCTACGAGCATGTCGGGATAGGCTTTGGTAATATTCTTGATGGATTGTTCTGCAGCATCGGTACGGAAGGTCACCTCAGCACAGGGCAGTCCTCCCCTGATCATGGCTCCTGCCAAACCTACCGCTTTTGCTGCGTCGTCTATCTTGATGACAGGAACTAGCCCGATGGCGTGGATCTGAGTAAAGAGGCTTTCATGCATAGCGTATTTTCCTTATGGGGTTTCAATTATGAAACGTTGTTTCAAAATAATGTTGACAGAGTCCAGCATACCTTCTATGATTCTACATATCAAGCGAATATCCGAACAAAGTAATAGAAAAATTCTAGGTAGGAGGATTATATGGGCAAGAAGTTTGTTACCTTTGGTGAGATCATGTTGAGGCTGAAATCTCCCGGCCATGAACGGTTTTTCCAGTCACCCTCATTGGAGGCCACCTTTGGTGGTGGTGAGGCCAACGTTGCTGTTTCGCTTGCCCTGTTGGGTAAGGAAGCACAGTTTGTCACCTCTCTTCCTGAGAATGCCATCGGCGAAGCGGCTGTGCGTGAAGTGAGGAAGTATGGTGTTGATGTCTCTGCCATCAACAGGACAAAGGATGGCCGTGTAGGAATCTACTTCCTGGAGACCGGTGCGAACCAGCGCCCCAGCATGGTTGTCTATGACCGTGCAGAGAGCTCCATCGCTCGGGCAAAGCCTGCAGACTTTGATTTTCCAGCAATCTTTAGCGATGCCCAGTGGCTTCATGTCACCGGCATTACCCCTGCTATAAGCCAGAGTGCTGCAGACTCTACCTTTGAGGCTATGAAAGAGGCAAAGAGAGCCGGTGCGACTGTTTCTGTCGATCTGAACTATCGAAAGAAGCTCTGGAACTATGGAAAGGGTGCTGTAGAGGTGATGCGTGAGCTGATCAAGTTTGCCGACGTCATCGTTGCCAACGAAGAGGACATCCAGAAGTGCCTTGGTATTGAAGCTAAGGTTGATGTCACCAAAGGGGAGCTCGACCTTGCTGTCTATAAGGAGCTTACCCAAGAGGTGAAGCGCCAGTTCCCCAACATCAGCGTGGTCAACGTTACCCTGCGTGAAAGCAAAAGTGCCGACCATAACGGCTGGCGGGCTGCCATCAATGGAAAGACTGGGTTCTATGTATCCAAGCTGTATGAGATAACCGACATCATCGACCGGGTTGGTGGGGGGGACTCCTTCTCAGCTGGCATCATCTACGCCTTGAGCGAGTACGGTGATGACGAGCAGTATGCAATTGACTTTGCCGTCGCTGCCTCTGCCTTGAAGCACTCCATCGGGGGAGATTTCAACCTTACCCTCAAAAGTGAAGTGGAAGCCCTTGCCAAGGGTGATGGAAGCGGACGCGTCCAACGCTAGGGTCAGAACTCAACGACGAGCAATACAATACAAGGCTGCTATTCTTCTGATTCAGGAGGATGACAGCCTTTTTTCGTACGCATAGAGTTCCTCTGTTGCCAAGGCAATCTTAGTGACAGAGAATTCCGTTCCTTGGGGATATATATAGTAGGTATCGTTCAACGTTGACAGGTCGATACAGTCCCCTTTGCCGAAGTAATCGAACTCGATATGGCAAGAGTACATGGAGAGGACAGGCTTTGAAAGGGAGAAAAGATCACCTTCAAATACCCCTTCCAAGAGAAAACCCTCCATAGAGTGGATCAGCTTAGCCTCTCCAAGGGGGATGAACCCTCTTGCATTGGGGAGGGCTTCCACCAGAGAGGGAACCTCCAGATGGTAGGCCTTATTTTCAATCTCCAAGCGTATCTGTTCCCGTTCGAATTCATACCATGAGGGGATGTGGGAAAATTCAGTCTTTAGGACAGTCTCATCGAAGGCAAGAGCAACAGTTTCTAATTCTCCAAGCTCAGACATCTCCCATTTTTTCTTGCAATGCTTGCACGAAAGGATTGTTCCTTTACTTTCCATCTCATATTCAGTCAGGCAGTGTGGGCACAGGTAGAGTACCTTGTGCAATCCTTCAGCACGTTTGGGGTGGCTGATGATAATCTTATTCTCTTTCTGCCAGCGGTATTCATCATAGGTGAATGCCTCGTTGATGGTTGCATTGATTTCCTTGGCTGAACTTGTAGCTAATGCTTCTGAGGTGTACAGCAGCGTCATGTCAGCCTCGATCCTATTCCCCCGTTTTGTCAGGTTCCAGCATGGGCTGTTGAGGTAGTGACCGTGCATGTTCAGCATCACCACAGGGAAGCCCAAGAGCTTGGCCATCTTGCCCAAGGATTCCGGCAGGACTGCGGTGGTGCCGACTAGCGAGTAGCGTGCCTCTGGATAGAGGGCCAACACAGTTTTTTGTTCGGTAAGTACATGACGGATCTGGCGGATAAGTTGGATGTCGTTGGTGAACTTCCTCTTGCAGATGCCCCCTACATTCCGTAACAGCCACTCCCGGTTGAGAAACCCATCAATAGCCACAACATAGCTTGCCTTTTGCGGGAAGAGGGCTGCTGTAGTTACCTTGAAATCAAGAAACGCCATATGGGTACATACCAACAGATAAGGTCCTTTTACTGACTCCATGCCTATCTTGTTGATCTTCAGCCGGTGTTTGAAGACATCGGGAAAGCTTAAGGCCCAGGTCAATGGTTGCAGATAACTTTTCTGCCTGATCGGTTTTTTAGCCATATCAAAGCGAGGTTCAAGACGTAGCTTTGCAAAGCCCTTGGGTTTACCCTTTTGCATTACCATAGGTGTATCGTACAGGGTGTTATGCCTGTTGGCAAGAAAATGAGACGAGGAAACAATGCAATGGGCGGTCGTTCTATTTCATTGGACAGAGCCTTGTTTTTCTGTATGATTACAAAGTGGAGGCCCTGATGGAAACTAAAGAGTTCTATTCCCTTATCAAAGAGTACCAGACAGCACAAGTGGATACGGTATTTTCAGAAAATGACCTGTTCGCCATAGAGCTAGAGGACAAGAGCCCTGCCTATGTCTCGATAGTGGAGGATGAGCTTGCCCTCTATCTTGGGCAGAAGGGCATCTCCGGCTACCTGAGACTCTGTTTTCTCGACCCTGATGCATCCCAAAGGGAAAAGCATGAGGTGGAAAGCTCCCAGGAGTGCTTTATCCTGACCTTGAACAACAGAAGTGAAGACCTGGAACCTGAGGACCTCGCTGCGGTCAAGGAGAGTGGCATCGAGTTTGCTGAAGGCTATTACCCTATGGTCAGGATCAAGCGTCAGTACCATTTGCCGTGGTTCCTCGCACCTGAAGAGCAAGAGCAGTTGGCCTTGGCCCTTCGGGGTATCCTGTTTGCCAAGAGCTATGTTGCCCAATTCGGTAAGATAAGCAGGACGAACTCCCTTGTCCCCTGGCTTGAGAGCCTTGGCCTGGATGATATTGAAGAGCGGGAGTACTACCCGTCTTTCAGGCAAACAGAGGGTGGAAACGGGACATTTGCAGTAGAGGCCAAGGAACTCAGCGATGATGACTATGGCTTGGAGTATCCCCAGGCAAGGCTTACCAATCCTGATAAGCTATCTCGCTACAGGAGAATGAAGGCCAAGCCTGGAAAGATCTTTTATGCTGCAACATTTCTTCTAGCTGAGCCGCTCAGCCACGACAAGAAGGGTGGGGCTCCCTTCTTCCCTGTAACCTATTTGTTGTATGATCCACAGAAACATATCATTCTTGATTTGTATCTGGTGGATGACTATGAGATGGATCATAACAAGTTTGTCTCCCGCTTGCTTGAGACCTTTGACGAGGTGGACAAACCCCAGGCAATACACTGCTATGGCGATCGCACCTACCCTTTGCTCGCACATCTGGGCGAACAGCTTTCCATCATGACGATCAAAGGCAAACCGAATGATGAGCTTGATGCCCTCATCGAGGAGTTCCTCAGCCAAGGCTTGGATGAGGAGGACCATGACCATGTGCATGGTCCTGGGTGTTCGCACCATCATGAGTAGGGGATTGGGATAGAGCGTATATAGGTATGGAAATCTATACCTTACAGCAGAAGAAAAACTCCTTCCTTTATCTACATAAGAATCTCCATCATGGAATGCTTACATGATGGAGATCCTATGAATATTTGCAATGATTCTCTTCCCTTGTCTTATTTATCCCCAAACTCAGGCACTATGCAGATGAACACAAACGGCTCTTCTCCTGCCTGGGAGACCTGGTGCAGGATATCAGAGGGGACATAGGCTGTGGACCCTGCCTTGAGCGGATAGTTCTTGCCATCCATGAAAAGCATTCCCTCACCTTCAACCCCATAGATGATATGTTGCCAAGGATGGGTATGCCTTGGAGCAAAGCCCCCTTTGCCTAGGGTGAACATCCTCATGACGTGGTCCTTCCACCCTTGGGCGGGACCTACCAGTACCTGTTTGGTAACCTTGTTGGAAGAGGGACTCTCGATCTGTTTTTTCTCAATCTCATCACGATGTGATACAAACATAGCGTTTCTCCTATTTGCCTTGTAGTTTCTCTAAAACCCAATCGGTTCTTGCTCCACTCTCCCCACTGCTTGGGCAGAGGCCTTTTCCCAAAAGTTCGTTGACAATTGTCTGGATGAGAGGTTGTGCGACATGCTCAGGTGGCCTCTCTACAGCAATATCCTTCTCCTCTGTCTGAGTCTTGAGGTGGATAGGATCCCCAATGTCGAGGACTGAGTAGGAGAGTTCCCCCTTGCTGCCATAGATAGTGGTCTTGTCTTCATCTTTATACGTATTGAAACAGAAGACTCCGCTACCCATGATGTTGTTCGCATGCTTCCAGCTACCACTGACAATATCATCCGCGGAATAGGTCTTGCTCTGATTTTCTGCAAACCCTTTGGCTTCCTCGATAGGACCAAAATACCAGTCCATGAGATCCAGGGCATGCGATCCGATATCCAGGATGAGTCCTCCGCCGGAGATCTCGGGCCTGACGCGCCAGGAGCCTCCTTGTCGCTTGTCCTTTTCCGCTATCATCCGGTGCATTGCAATATGGGCATACCGTATTTCCCCAATGGCGCCGCCATCAAGCAGCGCCTTGATCTGCAGGAACTTGGGCAGTGCCCTACGGTAGTAGGCACTGAACAAGGGAACGCCCCTCTCCTTACAAAAGGATACCATCCTTGCACTCTCTTCGCTGGACATCCCTAAGGGCTTCTCACAATAGACAGGCTTGCCCGCTTCTGCTGCCTTAAGGGTGTACTCCATATGGGAGTTAGGATGGGTGGCGATATAGATGGCATCAACCTCAGGGTCGTCTATGAGCTTCTGGGCATCATCATACCAACGCGGTACGTTGTGCCTTCTGGCGTAGTCAGCAGCTTTTTCACTGTTCCTTCGCATAACTGCAACCAATGATGATCCCTCAGATTTCTGAAAGCCCGGTCCACTCTTCTTTTCGGTTACATCTCCACAACCGATCATGCCCCATCGGATCATATTCGCCCCCTTGTTTTTTTCTCTCTACCTGTTCTACTTTTTTCTTCTTTAATTTCTGTCTATTTTTTACTTTTGTTCCCAACCAAGCAACTTGGAGAGATTGGTGCACTCACTCAAGATAGAGGAGACAATACGCTTCTTATTCTCAGGATCAAAACGGAATAGGGGCCAGGATACACTCATTGCAGCGATGACCCTTCCCGTATAATCCCGTATCGGAGAGCCGATACAGAGGGTGCCCATCTCATGCTCCTCATCATCGGAAGCCCAGCCCTGTGCCCTTATCAACTCCAGTTCTGCCCGTAGCGCCTGCTCATCCTTGATAGTGTTCGGGGTGAATGGCTTGAGCGGAACCTTGCTAAGGTAGAGTTGCAATTCGCGTTCACTCATGTCACTGAGCAGTACCTTCCCAATGGCAGTACAGTAGAGGGGGATGGTTTTTCCCACCCTGCTGTACATGCGTATGGTGAAGGAGGACTCCTTCTTCAGTACATAGACAGCACTCTTGCCCTCAAGGACACCCATATGGACAGTCTCTCCCAGTTCAGTGCAGAGCCTTTGGGCTACAGGGTTGGCCATACTGATGAAATCAATATGCTCCAACCCGTGCGAACCTAGGGAAAATAGCTTCAGTGTCAAACTGTAGAGGTCTGTGGGATCGCGATAGACATAGCCAAGGGCAACAAGCGTAGAAAGGAATCTGAGCAGGGTGGCCTTGGGTAGCTTTGTCTCCTTAGCTAGATTTTCAAGGTTAATCTGGTGGTTGCGAGAGAGCGTCTCCAGTATGGCGATGGTACGCACCACACCACTGGTCATCTGCTTATCAACCTCCTGCCCCGATACTTTTTTCTCCATCTTGTTATCCTTCAAAATAGGCCAGAGCATTCTCAAAAGAGATATTCTTTACTACTGTTCCTAACATCTGCTTGTCTGATGGAATCTCGCCCTCTTCGGCCCAGGTGCCAAGAATATTGCACAGAATTCTTCTGAAATACTCATGTCTTGGATAGGAGAGGAAGGAGCGGCTATCTGTGAGCATGCCAATAAAGCGAGGTAGAAGCCCAAGGTTGCCCAAGACTTTCATCTGTTGCTCCATCCCATCTTTGTGGTCTGTAAACCACCAAGCTGAGCCAAGCTGCATCTTTCCTGGTATCCCCCCTTGGTAGCAACCCATCAACGTTCCAAGGGTGTAGTAGTCCTTAGGGTTGAGGCTGTACAAGATTGTTTTGGGAACTTCCCCTGTTACGGATAGAGCGCTAAGGAAAGCTGAAAGGCCTGCTGCAATCTCCTTATCATGGCTTGCATCAAAGCCTGTATCAGGACCAAGGAGTTTGAACATCTTACTATTATTGTCTCTGATAGCTGCAAAGTGTAGCTGCATAGCAATATCACGCTTAGCATACGCCCTAGCGAGGTTGGACAGGACAAAGGTCTTATAAGCCTCGATCTCCACAGGGCTCAGAGTAGCTCCACCAAGCTTTTTTTCAAAAATGGCGTTGACTTCACTCTCACTTTTGAAGATAGCAGGAGCGTTGACCAAAGAGTGGTCAGAAGCCTTACACCCATGCTCAACAAAGTAGTCTAGTCGTGCAATGAGTGCAGCGACCATATCAGTTGCATTGGTGATAGTCATAGAAGCACTCTTCTCTAGAAGTCCTACATACTCGACAAAGCTCTCTTTCTCGATAGCAATAGCCTTATCAGGGCGGTAGGAGGGTAGTACCTTAGAGGGAAAATCTTCCTGTGATGCAATATCTTGGTGGAAGGCGAGGTCATCAGCAGGGTCATCAGTAGTTCCCACTGCATAGACGTTGAACTTCCTCATAATACCCTTAACGGAGAGCTTTGGGTCTTGGGCAAACCTTCTATTGGTCTCCTCATAAATTGCCTTTGCACTCTTTCGCGTTAGTGGTTCGTGAATATCAAAATAGCGCTGCAACTCGAGGTGAGTCCAGTGGTAGAGGGGATTACCCAAGGTGTTCTCCATGGTGTGGGCCCAAGCGTAGAACTTGTCATAAGGATCGGCGCCAGAGCCTGTGATGAGCTCCTCTGCTACTCCATTAGAACGCATAGCTCGCCACTTGTAGTGGTCTCCTCCAAGCCATGCCTCAGTGATGGTTGTAAAACGCTTATCAGTTGCAATCTCTTGGGGGATTAGGTGACAGTGGTAGTCATAGATCGGTTGCTCTTTTGCAAACTCGTGGTACAGCATTTCAGCTGTCTTGGTCTGCAAGAGGAAATTTTCGCCCATAAATTTTTTCATAGCAATACTCCTTTTAGAGAATGACCCCATCCTTGAATATGGATATTTCAGCATAGCCGTGAATTTCATTTTTAGCCTGAGTCTCTCCAGATGCGATTTTTTGCATCAGAAGGATGAAGTCGTCGAGAACCGCATCATCCTCCTCGCTGAGCAATCTTCCTGCATCAAAGTCAATCCAGTTAGCCTTCCTTGTAGCCATATCTGTGTTTGAGGCTATCTTTACCGTAGGGACCGGAGCTCCAAGGGGAGTCCCCCTTCCTGTGGTAAACAGGATGATATGTGCACCGCTAGCAGTGAGAGCTGTGGTTGATACAATGTCATTGCCAGGGCCGGAAAGTAAATTCAGCCCACGTTCGGTAACCCTGTCCCCATAATCAAGCACTGCAACAATAGGAGCCTGCCCACCTTTTTGGATGGCACCGATGCTCTTGTCTTCCAGTGTGCTGATACCCCCCTCCTTATTGCCAGGTGAGGGATTCTCATAGACTGTCTGCCCATGCTTTACAAAGTAATCCTTGAAGTCATTGATGAGCTTTACAGTCTTTTCATAGACGCCCTTGTTGACTGCACGGTTCATCAGAATCTGTTCGGCACCGAACATCTCGGGGACCTCTGTAAGGAGGGCTGTCCCTCCCATGGCGGTGAACTCGTCGCAGAACCGCCCTACAAGGGGGTTTGCCGTGATACCGCTCAAGCCATCAGAACCACCACACTTGAACCCTATCACCAGCTCTGCCATGGAGACGGTCTCACGCTTGTCCTTTGAGAGGGTTTGCATCAGCTCAGTGAGCAAGACCTTGGAACTCTCAATCTCGTCATCAACCTCTTGGCTGGTGAGGAACTTGACCCGATTGGGATCGACAT
>CAYMRN010000039.1:0-9850 GCA_964392855.1 uncultured Sphaerochaeta sp. | reverse complement strand
CAAGGAAACATACGGTCTTGCTGTCACGTTTAGTACGTACCCAACCTTCAGCTGTGACACTCTCTTGGCTTGGCTCTCTCTTGAGCAACGCGGAAATACGTTCGTTCATGGGAAATGCTCCTTCGAAAAGTATCACTCCATTATGGTTTTTTGCACCTCTCTAGTCAAGAATGGGGGATTTGTTCCCATTGGGTGCTTCCGCCTCTTCCAAATATGGTTTTCCTGCCAAGGCCCGCGGGGGGAAATGGGCCATGTGATAGAAAAAAATAATCTTCCGGATAGTCTATTCTGACAGATTGACAAAAAGTGAAAAAGTGTTATTATAGGAATTACGCCAACCTTGGAGGACACTAGAATGTACAAGACCATACCACAGATATTTTCAAACATCGTCAAGGCCTATCCCGGCTACTCTGTTCAGATGAGCAAGGACAAGAGTGGGGTATTCCAAAGCGTCTCCTATTCACAACTCTACAGTGACATAAACGCCTTAGCGGCTTCGCTCTCCCATCGTGGTATGAGGCGCGGGGAAAACGTAGGGCTTATCAGCGATAACAGATGTGAATGGCTGCTCAGTGACCTGGCAATCCTGACCTTGGGGGCATCAGATGTGCCTCGCGGTCGTGACGCCATGCCGTACGAGATCAGCTTCATCCTTGGGATTACCGAGGCGGCTTTCTGCTTTGTGGAGAACGCCGTCCAGCTAGGCAAGGTCCTCAAGCTCAAGGACAAGCTTCCAGCACTCAAGCACCTTGTGGTCATGGACAAGGAGTTCACCTCCGACGAAAGCCTGGAAGGTGCTGCTGTAGTTGCAAAGGTGGAGATCCTTCTCATTCAGGACCTGCTTACCGAGGGAAGGCTTCTTTTGGACGATGCTTCCGTTGCCCGGAAAATCGAGGAGGAGCGTCTGAAAGGAACTGCCGAAGAGACGGCAACCATCATCTTCACCAGCGGGACAACCGGCGAACCCAAGGGTGTTGTGCTCTCCCATGCGAACTTTGCCTACCAGCTTGAGACCCTGCCTAAGGTTATCCCCGTGGTAGGGCCTGCCCAGAGATGGCTCAGCGTCCTGCCGGTATGGCACTCCTTTGAAAGGATCCTCCAGTACTTCATTATTAGCCAGGCATCCACCATCGCATACTCCAAGCCACTTGGATCGATACTCATTGCAGACCTCTCGGTGGTGAACCCCCACTGGATGGGATCTGTTCCCAGGATCTGGGAAGCGGTGAAGAGCGGGGTGTTCAACAGCATGAAGGCAAAGGGCCCTGTAGCAAAATCCCTGTTCAAGTTCTTTGTCTTCGTGGCAAGACACTACAACCACAACCGCGACCTGCTCGTCGGTGAGGTGCCCACCTTCAAGAAGCGCAGCCGAATCCTTGATGTGCTGAGGTCCTTCCTGCCTACAGTTCTGCTTTATCCCCTCTATAAGGTGGGGGACCACCTGGTCTATGGAAAGGTAAGGCAGAAGCTTGGCAAGAACTTCATAGCAGGTGTCAGCGGCGGCGGCTCGCTCAGTGAGAGCGTGGACATGTTCTTCTCCTCCATCGGGATCAAGTTGCTTGATGGCTATGGGCTTACTGAAAGTGCACCGGTCATCGCCGTAAGGAACCTGAACCGCAGCATCAAGCGCACCGTAAGCCCTCTTGTCGGCACCGAAGTGAAGATTGTCGATGAAGAGGGTAGGGATGTCCCTCCCGGAGAGAAGGGGACAATTATGGCGCGCGGTCCTCAGGTGATGAAGGGGTACTACAAGAGGCCCGCACTTACAAAGGCTGTGCTTTCGCCCGACGGCTGGCTCAATACCGGGGACCTGGGAATCTGGACCCACCACGGGCAGTTCGCCATCGTCGGACGGGCAAAGGATACCATTGTGCTCTCCGGTGGAGAGAACCTTGAGCCTGTCCCCATCGAGGCCAAGATTTGTGAAAGCGAGTTTGTGGAGAGTGCGGTGGTCCTGGGGCAGGACAAGAAGTATCTGGGGGCGCTGGTTGTCCTGAACAGGAAGCGTGTCGAGGAGTACCTCACACACGAGCAGATCCCCTACCTTGCTGATAAGCTTACCAGCATGAAAGAGGTCAGAGAGCTGGTGGAAGCCTCCATCAATGAGATCATCAGCGTGAAACACGGCTTCAAGAGCTATGAGCAGATCCACAGGATAGTCCTTATCTCCAAGTCTTTTGAAATTGGAGTGGAGTTGAGTGCCAAGCAGGAGCCCAAGCGGTTTGAGATCAACAGGCTCTACAAGAGGGAGATTGAGCAGCTGTTTGCCAGCTAACTGTTCTAGTTAGGGTTTACTAGCAGATTATGTTATTCGACAGTTCGCTAGAATAGTGTCAGAAATCTTGCATATTTCCCCTGTGTCAGATACACTTTGCCTGTATATCAGACATAGGGGTTTTTATGCTTCAGATCATTGGAACGAACAAATGCAAAGAGACTGCCAAAGCCTTGCGAGCATGCAAGGAGCGCTCAATATCTTTTCAGTTTGTCAATCTTGCTGAACGCTCCCTCTCTGATGGGGAGTGGAACACCCTGTTTCAAGGGATTTCGGAAGAGGACCTTCTGGACACCTCTTCTGCCTACTACACCAAGCATGGGTATCAGTACCGTGAGTTCTCCATCCCGGAGGAGATTAAGGAACATCCAGAGCTTCTGAAGACCCCCATCCTCCGCACCAGAGGTCGCGCCCATGCGGGATTCGACCTTGCGAAACTGCTCGAATGGGGTGGTCTCTGATGGTCCGGTATGCGGTGCTGGGAAGCGGCTCCAGTGGAAACAGCTACGTCTTCTCTGATGGAAGCACATCCGTTTTGATCGACCAAGGCTACAGTGGTGTCGAGCTAAAGAGACGGTTGGCAGGTGTTGGGCTGGAACTCGGCTCTGTTGCAGCGGTCTGCATCACCCACCTCCACCCGGACCATGCCAAAGGGGTAGGGGTCATTGCAAGAAAGCTGAAGGTTCCGATCTATCTCCATAGCGCCATGCTGGAAAAAGAGCCGGTGGCTTTTTCCAGGCTTGGCATCCCCTTGGAGTGTGTCTGTCTCGTCGAGCCCCTTGCCGAGTTCGCAGTGGGCCCTTTTGTCCTCAGCTGTTTTGAGACCAGCCACGACAGTGGCGGTTCAGTGGGCTGGCATGTCACGTATGAAGATACTACCCTGATGGTCCTCACCGATACAGGTTGTTATACTGATGAGCATCTGCACCTGGCCAAAAAGAGCAAGATCCTCTTTTTGGAAGCTAACTATGATGAAGAGATGCTCCATGGCGGACCCTATCCCTACTACCTGAAGCAGAGGATTTCCAGCCTCCATGGCCACCTTTCCAATGATCAGGCGATACAGTTTTTACTAGAAAGCGACTTTGATGGAGAGCATGTATATTTCATCCATCTCTCAGGTACAAATAACAAGCCCTCCCTCCTATACGACATGGTCAGAGGACAGATGAAGACCCCCTTCACTGTCTGTGAAAAAGGCCAGTGCTATGGAGGGAATTTGGAGAAATCACGATGAAGAGAGCCAAGAAGAATAAGAAAAAAGATATCTGGTCATTGAAACGCATTAGCAAGCTTAAGCGTTCAGATGGTCTTACCATGAAGACAGTCTACGAGTATACGATGGATGCTGTGGTGGATTGCACCGCCTCCAGAAACGGCAAACGCGTTGCTCTGCGCATCTACGGTGATGATGAGAGCATCATCACCTATTCCCAGATGAAGAACATGAAGGACAGCATCGCTGTCACCTTGCTCGAAGCCGGATTTGTGCATGGGGACAAGATTGCCATCCTGGGCGAGAGTTGTCCCACCTGGATTGTGGCCTACTTTGGCATTACCTCCATAGGGTGTGTCGCCGTTCCCATCCTGCCTGACTTCTCCTCAAAGGAGACGTGTTCCATCCTGGAGCACTCCGGGGCCAAGGGTGTCGTGGTTAATGCCAGGAACTTTGAAAAGCTGATTCCCTTTGTTGAGGAAAACCCATCCTTCCTTGTGAGGATGGAGGACCTGTTCCATATCCCCGACCCCATCAGTGGCAGTCTCAAGGACAGGGAGCAGTTTGCCTCCGCCCCTGGGCGGGATATTACCAGAAGGAAGCTCGACAAGAAGGCACAGGACCTGCGCGCTTCAAGCAAGGCAAAGGAAGATGACCTGGCCTCCCTCATCTATACCAGCGGCACCACCGGCAGCAGCAAGGGCGTCATGCTTACCCATAAGAATCTGGTTTGGAACGCAGATATCTCAACCGATGTCTATGTGAAGCTCAAGCCTGGGGACCATGTCCTCTCTATCCTGCCCATCGCCCACGTCTATGAGTTCACCACGGGCCAGGTTCTGGAACTGATGTGTGGGACTGAGATAACCTATTTGGGCAAGGCTCCGGCTCCGAGTATCCTGCTTCCGGCGCTCAAGGCCGTCAGGCCGAGGCTGCTGATGAGCGTTCCTCTCCTGATGGAGAAGATCTATCGCAGTTCGGTGCTTCCGGTGATGCGAGACAATGAAAAGCTCAGGCCATGGCTGAAGTTCGGACCGACCAGACGGCTGATCTCTAGGATTATCGGACGCAAGCTCAAGATTACGTTTGGCGGCAAGCTGAAGTTCTTCGGTATCGGTGGAGCACCCCTTGACCGCGATGTCGAGCAGTTCCTCGCTGATGCAAGATTCCCTTATTCAATCGGCTACGGCCTTACTGAAACCTCCCCCCTTATAGCAGGGGGAAAGCCTACTAAACACTATGTGGGCATGATAGGTCCGCTTGTCGAGCATGTGGATGTGATCCTTGAGAATAAGGATCCTGAGACCGGGGTGGGAGAGATCCTCGTAAAGGGGCCGAACGTGATGCAAGGCTACTACAAAAATCCCAAGCTCAACGAAGAGGTCTTCACCGAAGAGGGATATTTCCGCACCGGTGATCTGGGCTTCTTTGACAAGAAGGGGCGCCTTGCCATCAAGGGAAGGACGAAGACCATGATCCTGGGAGCCGGAGGGGAGAATATCTATCCTGAGCACATTGAGGCTGTAATCAACAATCTGAGCTTTGTCTCAGAGTCCCTGGTTGTCCCTGAGGACGGGGGTCTGATAGCCCTGATCAAGATTGACATCGACTCCTTTGCCCAGAAGATGGCTCTGAACGTAAACGATGCAAAGGAAGAGGCTATGAAGTATGTTGCCAAGATCCGAGAGGATGTGAACAAGGAGCTCAGCGCTTTCAGCCGCATCAGCACAGCAGAGTTGCATGAGGAGCCTTTCCAAAGGACTCCAACGCAGAAGATCAAGCGGTTCCTCTATTCCAGGATCTCCAGCAACGACGATGCGAAAGAGAAAAAATAGGGTTGAGCCTCTAGGCTCAGGTATGGTATACCTCAGACAAAGGGTGAGTAATGGCTAATGTAGACATAAGGATTAGGAAGACGGAATCGCTTGCAACTCCCAGTGAGCTTGCAAAAAGGTTCCCGGTTGATGAGGCGACAGCAACGTTTATCGCCCAGAGCCGACAGACAGTCAACGATATCATACTGGGAAGGGACCGGCGACTGCTTGCAATCGTGGGTCCCTGCTCTCTGCATGACCGGAAGGCTGCTGTCGAATATGCAGGGAAACTCAAGGCTCTTGCCAAAGAGGTGGAGTCTGAAATGTTCATCGTCATGCGTGCATACTTTGAAAAGCCCCGAACCGTCCTGGGATGGAAAGGCCTGATCCTCGATCCGAGGATGGATGGCTCCTACCAGATTGAGGAAGGGATAGCGCAAGCGCGCTCCTTGCTGCTTGAGATCGTTTCGCTTGGGGTGCCTGTGGGCTGTGAGGTGCTCGATCCCATCATTCCCCAGTACATCGATGCGCTGATGAGCTGGTCCTCAATAGGGGCAAGGACGACCGAAAGCCAGATCCACCGAAATCTTGCCAGCGGCCTCAGTGTGGCGGTAGGGTTCAAGAACAGCACCAGCGGCGATCTCCTCAATGCGATCAATGCCATCAAGTGTGCATACAGCCCAGCCTCCTTCATCGGCATGGACTACTTGGGGGCAAGCACCATCTTCAGGACTACCGGCAACGATTGTTGTCACCTCATTCTGCGTGGAGGCGACCAGAGCCCCAACTACTATGAGGATGATGTTGAGTCGGCACGTACGCTGATGACAACCCACGGCCTCAACCCTGCCATCATCGTGGACTGTAGCCACGCCAACTCCCGCAAGCACTATGACCGCCAGAAGCGGGTGCTGCGCTCGATAGTGGACCAGGTGAGTTGGGGGGAGAGCTCAATCCGGGGCTTCATGTTGGAGAGCAATCTTTTCAGCGGGTCCCAGAAGATACCTTCCGACCTGTCCAAACTGAAATATGGGGTCTCTGTCACCGATGCCTGCATCGGGTGGGATGAGACGCAGCGGATATTGCTTCATGCTTGCGAACTGCTTCGCAAGGCTCGACTTGAGGAGGGCAATGCCCTTCCCCTTTAGGAGGTTCCTATGGTTCCGTCAGTGTTGGTTGTCTTGGCAGAAGGTTTTGAAGAGATCGAGGCTATCACCCCGATAGACCTGCTCAGACGCAGTGGCGCAAAGGTCACCGTTGCAGGGCTAAGTGGGATCACCATCCATGGTGCCCATGGCATCGGTGTGGTCTGTGACAAGCTTCTCAGCGATTGTACTGAGGAGTATGACGCCCTGGTCCTGCCAGGGGGAGGCGAAGGGTCCAAAAACCTTGCATCTTCTTTTGCTGTATTGGAACTCGCTATCAAGACAAGCCAGAAGGGTGTGGTTGCAGCCATTTGTGCAGCACCTGCTGTGGTGCTTGGGAAAACCGGTCTTCTTGACGGTAGGCGCATTACCGGCTTCCCTGGCAGCGAGATAGAAGGTCTTGTCTTTGAGGACGAGCAGGTCGTGACAGACGGGCCGATCATCACCGCCCAGGCTGCCGGCAGCGCTGTGGCTTTTTCCCTGGCGATCATAGCCAAGATCTTTGATGAAGAGACAGCAAAGAAGATAGGAAGCCAGATTTACTATTAAGGAGACCAGTTGTGGGTACCATTGGCTTTGATAATGATTTGTATTTAGAAGAGCAGAGGCATTACATCCTTGAAAGGGTGAAGCAGAACGACGGCAAGCTCTACCTTGAGTGTGGTGGCAAGCTCTTGTTCGACTACCACGCCGCCAGAGTTCTTCCCGGGTTCGATCCCAACGTGAAGATGCGTGTCTTCCAGTCCCTGAAGGATCAGATCGATGTCATCATCTGCATCCATGCCGGGGATATCGAGAGACGCAAGATGCGCAGTGACTTTGGCATCACCTACGATACTGACGTGTTCAAGATGATCGATGACTTTGCAAAATGGGGTCTTGTGGTGACGCGGGTGGTAATCACCCGCTTTGATGAGGAGAATGGGGCAATACAGTTCAAGAACTTGCTTGAGCAGCGCGGCATCTCAGTCTACACCCACCATGCAACCCCAGGGTACCCCAACAACGTCGACCTTATCGCCAGCGACGAGGGCTATGGTGCGAACCCCTACATCCCCACCGACCGTCCGGTTGTCATCGTCACTGCACCCGGCCCTGGCTCGGGTAAGCTCGGTACCTGCCTTTCGCAGATGTACCATGACCACAAGGCGGGCAGGAAAAGCGGGTATTCCAAGTTTGAGACCTTTCCGATCTGGAACCTGCCCATCGACCATCCGGTAAACATAGCATACGAAAGCGCCACAGCTGACATCGGAGATAAGATACTCATCGACCATTTCCATGCCAGTGCCTATAACCAGATCACCGTAAACTATTCGCGTGACCTTGAGGCGTACCCTCTGCTCAAGCGCATCCTCAATAAGATCACCGGAGAGGAGTGCGTATACAAGAGTCCCACTGACATGGGAGTCAACCGCTGTGGCTTTGGCATCATCGATGACGAGGTGGTCCGCAAAGCGGGCCAGCAGGAGATCATCAGGCGCTACTATCGCGCAGCATGTGAGTATGTGCAGGGCATTGGTACCAAGAAGACTGTGGAGCGCAGCCGATCGATCATGGCCGGCGCTAAGCTCTCCTTTGAGGACCGCGAGGTTGTCCCTGCCGCATCAAAGGCCCTCCTTGCAGGCATCAAGCGCAATAAGGGAATCAACGGCATTGTCTGCGCGGCGGCAATCCTCCTCCCTGATGGGAGGATAGTCACCGGGTGCAACTCCCCTTTGATGCATGCCTCCTCGGCCCTTATCCTCAATGCGGTGAAGGTCATGGCCGACATTGACCATGAGATTGACCTTATCTCCCCTGCCATCATGCAGTCGGTCACTGAGATGAAACGGGATGTGCTCAAGGGAAGAGGGGTCAGCCTCAACCTGGACGAGGTGCTTATCTGCCTTGCCATGAGCTGTGCCATCAGCAGCGATGCGAAAAAAGCAGCGGCTTTTTTGCCTCTCCTGCGTGGCTGTGAAGTACACATGACCCATATCCCTTCGTCCGGAGACTCTTCTGGCCTGAGAAAGCTGGAGCTCAACGTCACAAGCGACCCAAGGTTCCCCACGTCCAACCTGTACAACCCTGCATAAGGGCTTCAGCCCAGAAACTGGGCGATGAGGGGCAACACCCCCAAGACAGCTAGAATCCTAAAGGTGTGCATCAGCACTATCTTGGGGGTCTCCAGCCCCAGCTCATCGCTGATGAGAGCCATCTCTGTAATGCCTCCTGGCGTTGCAGAGAATATTGCTGTAGCCCAGTTGAGCCGGCAGACTTTGTACAGCACGAAGGCTGTGAGGAATGCCATGACAAATAGTTCCAAGAGCAAGATCAGCGCAGGCAGAAGCAGTACGCTTCCCTGCATCACTGTCTGGATCGTCACTTTGCTGCCGATATAGCATCCTGCGAAAACCTGGACCATCGGCCTCAGCGGGGCAGGGTAGACAGCACTGTTTGTAGCAAGGTTAAGCAGTGCAATGGCAAAAATCGAGCCGAGGATGGCCCCTGCCGGGATACCCAGCATCACAAATGTGACTCCCCCACCAAAGGCTGTTGCCAATGAGACCAGGTAGGCCAGAGGGGAGTGTTGGCTCTTCTCGTGTTTTTCCCTCTCCTTTTCAGGTTGCGGGAGCGTTTCAGAAGGTCCGATCATTTTCCTGATCATCGGAGGGAATATTAGGATCACTGAGACCAGACGGAAGAGCTGCAGGAGTGCCACATGCTCCATAGAGGCCCCAAAGTCAGTTGCAACCAGGGCAAGGTCGGATACCCCCCCAGGGGCACAGGCGAAGAATGATGTCATGAAGGATAGGGTGGTGAGCGAGCTCATCAGGTAAGCGAAAGCCAAATTGATGGTAAGCAGCATGACCACTAGGATGATGACAGGAAGCACCATGGTCTTGAGGGTCTTGATATCCTCTTGGGTGAATCTGGCCCCAATGACCATTCCGGAAAGGATCTGGATGCCAAGGCGCAACTCTTTGGGGTAGGTGGGTATGGCCGGGTATAGGGCGTTGAAAACCATCGCAGCCAGAAGTGATCCTATAAGGGCTCCAGCTGGGATATGCAGGCGTTTTATCAGCAGGTACCCAACACCTCCTGCCAAATGTAGGAGTACCAGATAGGATATGATCATCATGCCACCTCTTGTGGCGTTGGGGTTGTTCTCTGACTGTTCATGGATGGTGTCTGCCTTATTAACTATTGGATTGAGTCTACCATAATTTCCCTTTGGTTTCCATTGCCAAAAACTTCTCCTTTGGGACTTGGGGAGTATGCTTGTCGCTTCAGCAATTCCTTTTTCAAATTTCAATGATTTTGCTATGAGTTCGGCAGTTCATCGCTCTGGGCGTAAGACTAATCTTGACGAGTGGCCCAACTACTGGTACCTTCTAGATATGAAATTATCTAC
>CAYMRN010000038.1:0-9918 GCA_964392855.1 uncultured Sphaerochaeta sp. | reverse complement strand
GCCTTCCTTAGCGAGGTTCCGTTGCTTTAGCCCGAATGCCACATTGTCAAACACCGTAAGGTGTGGGAACAGCGCATAGCTTTGGAACACCATGCCAAAGTCACGTTTGTGCACAGGTACGTGGGTCATCTCCTCCCCATCGAGGGTAAAGGTCCCCCCCACTGTGTCCATGAGACCTGCAATGACGCGAAGTGTTGTTGTTTTTCCGCAGCCTGAGGGTCCGAGCAGGGAGAGGAGTTCACCTTTATGGATGTCCAGGTTCAGGTCAGAGAGGACTAGGTCTTTTGTATCGTAGGTGACATCAATATGGCGTAATTCTCCGAAGTGCATGGTCATTCCCCTTTCACTAGTTTGGTCTTTGTCTGTTGGGCATTCATCGAACGGTCCAGCAAGGCCATGAAGAGAAGGGTCATACCCATCAGCATCACTGACAGGGCGCTTACCGTTGGATCGAAGTTGTATTCAATATGGTTCATCATGGAGTAGGGCAGGGTATTCATCCCAGGACCCTTGAGATACATGGATACAGGTATGTTGTTGAAGGAGTTGATGAATGAGAGCATGAAGGCTGAGGTGATGGCAGGACGGAGATTGGGGAGCACTACTGTGATGAAAGCCTTGATGGGGGGACATCCGAGTGTCCGGGCCGCTTCCTCCAAGCTTTCGTCTATCTCCTTCAAGCTTGCACAGATTATCCTGACACAGTACGGCAGGACCACCAAAAGGTGGCCAAGCACCAAAGCAAGGTTTAGGGGTATCTCTAGGGAGACCACCAGGAAGTGGAAAAGCACATACCCGATGACGATCCCAGGGATAAGTGAGGGGGAGAGGAATATGGAAAGGAGGGTCTTGCTGATCCTTGATGGTCGTTTCACTATGGCAAGGGAAGCCAGGATCCCGATGAGTATTCCCACAACTGAGGATACCAGTGCGAGGATAAGGCTGTTCTTGAAGCTTTGTACCAACGACCGGCTTTTGAAAACCTTGGCAAACCACTGGAGGCTGAACCCGGAAAGGGGAAGCGATATGGTGTCTGCACTGTTGAAGGATGTGATGATGATCAGAATCAGGGGAAGGAAGATGAATGTGAAGGTGAGCAGGGCCATGAAGGTAATGAAGCGGTGCTTATACATGTTCGGCCTCCCGCTTGTCGATCCTAACAGCCAGGGTGTTGAAGATTTTCATAACGCCCAAGCTTATCAGGATCATGATGAAGGCGATCACTGCTGAAGTCGACCAGTTGGACAGGGTGTTCGACTGTTGGTAGAGCAGGGAGGCAAGCATCATGTTCTGGTTCCCTCCCAAGAGGGTCGGAGTGGTATAGGCACTGATGGTCCCTGAAAAGACCATCACCGAGGCGACCAGGAGCCCTGAGAAGGAGAGGGGGATGATGACCTTGAAGAACGTCCGTGTCGGTGAGCTGCCAAGGGTGTATGCGGCCTCAATCACCTCTGATCCTATACCTTCCATCACCGAGGTGAGGGTGGATATCATCACAGGAAGAAAGAGATACACAGAGCCGATGACAATGGCAAAGTCCGTATAGAGTAGCCGTATAGGAGCCTCTGTCAACCCGAGGGTTAAGAGCAGTTGGTTTATCAGGCCATTTCGCCCGAGGATGCTGATCCAGGCAAAGCCCCTCACCACTGCGTTGGTGAGCAAGGGGAACATGATGAGTGAGAGAAGAATCCTACGGGTCTTTTCCCCCCTGAGGCTGATAAAATAGGATGTTGGTAGCCCGATGACCATGCAGATGAGGGTGGTGATGACCGAGAGGCGGATGGAGCGGTAGAAGATAGTCATGAAAAACGGGTCCCTGAAGAACTCTGTGTAGGCAGATATGCTGAAGGAGGGGGTGAAAAAGCTAGGCAAGATGGTGGCAATAAGGGGTACGATCAGACATACAACCGCTAACAGAAGTGCTGGCCCTATTGCTAGGATATACCGGTGGGGCTTCATCAAGAGGGTGACTCCTCTGTATAGTATTTTTTTATTGCTATATGCAACAAAACTAGTACCATTCTTATTATTGCGAGGTATTTGAACTCTGTCAACAAGGCTATTAGCGATAGAATGTTGCAAGGCTGTTGCAGTTTCATAATGTTTGTACCGGCATTGTCTAAAGTTGCAACAAAATACGATAAGAACTATTGGGGTTTTTTGTAGCAATAGGGAAAAAAATACAATTTGCTACCAAACAGAAAATGAAACCGTCCGAATGAGATTGCATCGATTGCTCCCGTGCGAGGCTTGTATGATTCCACTACAGCACCTTTGTCTAGTGTGTACTATCTTTTCTTATGGAATACATTTCATCTCTGTTGGCAATGAGCAGTGGAGGCTCAGGTGCATACTGCACGTAAAATGGCTGAATCAAATACAGTAATTGTCTGTATGCTAAAAAGGTGTGAAAAAAGATTTGCTTAATTTGCCCTTGGCAACTATTGACAGGAAAAGGCAAACCTCCTATATATGAACAAATACATATATGCTCATATGAGCATATTTAAGGGGAGGAAGCCAATGTCAGAGAGCCGTACCAATGAGCTTAGAATACAGGTGTTTGACCCTGCACAGAGTGATAGTGAGAGTTCCGGTTTTCGCACCAACAGGGAAACTGGACAGGATGCCAGTATCGGCGTTCACGATATAGACGACACAGCAGCGTACCGTTCAGCGATGAAGCTGCAACCGCGGAAGCTATCTGAGGCACAGTTTGCCAAGTTTGAAGGGTATATTGCAGAAATCTTTACTGCATTTGGCTTGGACATACACACCCCATCAACAGAAGATACTCCCCGACGCTTTATCAAGGCGATGTTTGACGCCACAGAAGGGTACGATGGAGATCCAAGACTGGTGAAAGCATTTGATTCCGAATGCCACGATGCATCCGGTTGCGCTCTGAGCCAGGTAATCCAAGGTCCGATTCCTTTTTATGCCTTGTGTGAACACCATGTCCTTCCATTTTATGGCAATGTGTATGTGGGGTATATCGCCAATGACCAGATTATCGGAATTTCCAAGCTAACCCGATTAGTGAGACTTTTTTCAAAGCGTTTTGCAGTTCAGGAGCGGATAGGCCAAGAGGTTGCAGATATGTTGGAAGCGACGATACACCCCCAGGGAATAGCGCTTTACATAGAGGCCCATCATCTTTGTATGGAGATGCGCGGTGTGCGAGAATTACATCCGATGACACGTACCACTGTCTGGCGAGGTTCCTATGCCGATGATCCTGCCTTGCGCTCTGAGTTCTTTGCTTCCTGTGGGTTGCAACGCCATGAATAGGGGTAGGTTTGTCCTAGTAACCGGGGGTGCCCATCGGATAGGGCGCTCTATTGCCCTTGCCGTTGCCCGTTCAGGATTCGATGTGGCTCTCCATTACGGACAGTCACACCAAGAAGCCCAGGCTCTCTGTAGAGAAATCAGGGGCTTTGGAAGGCAAGCTCTCATGCTGCAAGCAGACCTTGCACAGCCTGATCAGGTTGGAAGCCTGGTTCCCCAGGTCCTGGAGCAGGGATCCTTGGTTGCCCTGGTAAACAACGCCTCAATCTTTGAGAAATTGGATTGGAAGGATTCCAGTCTGGAGGATTGGAATCGGCATCTGATGATAAATCTGACCGCCCCTTTCCTGCTGTGCCAGGCATTTGCCCTTGCTCTGCCCCCTGGAGAGCAAGGGAGGATCATAAACATGTTGGACTGGCGGGTATCACGTCCTGGTGCCGACCATCTTCCCTATAGCATCAGCAAATCGGCCCTCGCTTCCCTTACCCAAGCCCTTGCCCTTGCGCTGGCTCCAACCATAACGGTGAACGGCCTTGCCCTGGGAGCCATCCTGCCTCCCTCTGACGGGAGTGCAGATTCAGATATCTTGGATAGGGTTCCTGCCGGACGTTGGGCAAGTCTGGTGGAGGTCGATCAGGCAGTGTTGTTTTTGCTGGCTGGACCGACATACATAACCGGAGAGATCCTTACCATCGATGGAGGTCGGCACTTGGCATAGAAAGGAGGTACTATCTATGGATCAGATCGTTATCAAAAACCTGACAGGTCGTGGGATTGTCGGCGTCAATGAGTGGGAACGAGACAAAAAGCAGGAGATCGTACTCAATGTAGTCCTGTTCGTTGACCTGCATGATGCCGGCTTGAGCGATAATGTCGGGGACAGTGTCAATTATCGGACTGTTGCAAAGAAATTGCTCAACCATGTTGAAACAGCCAAGCGATATACAGTGGAGGCATTGGCTACGGACCTGGCACGTTTATGTCTTGAGGAGCAGGGGGTGCATAGGGTTCGCATACAGCTGGAGAAGCCTGGTGCTGTGCGGTTTTCCAGTTCCGTTGGGGTCGAGATCGAACGGACAAGAGGGGATTTACTATGAACACCAAGGTCCAACATCAAACCTGCCTGCTCCTGGGGTCGAATATTGAACCGGGGAGTAATCTTACTCGCTCTTTCAATCTTTTACAGGAACATATGACTATTTTACAGACGTCCTCTGTCTGGGAATCAGAGGCCATAGGTTCGGATGGGCCCAACTTTCTCAATGCTGCTGTGCTGGCTATGACCACCTTTGATGCAGAAGATCTCAAAATAGCGGTATTACGCCCACTGGAGGCTCAGTTGGGCAGAGTGCGAACAAAGGACAAAAACGCTGCTCGCACCATAGACGTTGACATCATTGTCTTCGATCAGGTACTGATGGATGATAGCTTGTGGCAATATGCCCATGTAGCTGTCCCTGTGTCGGAGATTTTACCAGAGTTCCACTCAGAGACTGGAAACTCCCTCAAGGATTTCGTTTTGGATGGAGGGCTGAAGGCCCCCCTTAAACTGAGGGATGATCTTTCTACCTATCCTTTTTCCACCATATTCGTACAGCCACGCTGTTAAGGAGGTAATGCATATGGAAACAAACAAATATCGTGTCAATTATACCAAAATTGGTAATGAGGGCGTTGCTATCTTGCATGAGATGGAGAACTACCTTGTAAAAACCGGTCTGGAACCACAGCTCTTGGAGCTGGTGAAGCTTCGCGCTTCTCAGATCAACGGCTGTGCCTTCTGCATAGACATGCACACTAAGGATGCTCGCACTCGTGGCGAGAGCGAGCAGCGCCTCTATGGTGTGACTGCTTGGAGAGAGACCCCTTTCTATAATCCGAGAGAGAGGGCGGCTCTTGCATGGACTGAGGTTGTCACCAAGATTGGTGAGCATCAGGTGACTGATGAGCTGTATGCCCAAGCAACTGAACAATTTACTGAAAAGGAGTTGGTGGACCTTACCTTAGCGGTGATCGCCATAAATTCCTGGAACCGCCTAGCGATCAGTTTTCGTTCCCCACCTGGTTCGTATATGCCAAAGCACCCGGTGGCTAAGAAGGGTCTGACAGGTTAAACTTTGAGACGGAGGTACATATGGTTAGCATACAACACGTGTATGAAGAGCGCGGCAGTGATGACGGAGAACGCTACCTGATCGATCGCCTCTGGCCGCGGGGAATGAGTAAAGAGAGGCTGGTGATGGATGCATGGCTGAAAGAGGTCGCCCCCTCTACTGATTTGAGGCACTGGTTTGGCCACGACCCTGAAAAGTGGGAAGAGTTCAAGAGTCGTTATCGCTCTGAACTTGATGGCAATCCCGATGCCTGGAAGCCTTTGGTAGAGGCTGCCAAACGAGGTAAGGTGACTCTTCTTTACGCAGCCCATGATGGAGAACACAATAATGCCGTTGTACTTAAGGAATACCTAAAAGAGCATATGCTTGATTGATCTGCTTGTGGCTTGGTGTAGATAGGCGAAGATGCAACAGCGGACAAGGTTGAACCAAACCTTAAAAAACAAGGAGCAAACGATGAAACAGTATCAATATTTGATCATAGGTGGGGGCTTGGCTGGAGATGCAGCTGTCCGTGGCATTCGTGAATTGGATACGAAAGGGTCCATCGGAGTGCTTTGCCTTGAGCCTGATCCTCCGTATGTCAGACCAAAACTATCCAAGGGCTTGTGGAAAGGGACTCCAATGGAAAAGATCTGGTGCGACACTGAGGCCTTGGGAGCAGAGTTGCTCCTAGGGCGTAAGGCAGTCCGGCTCAATGCCCAGAAGAGGGTAGTCCATGATGAGACGGGAGAAGCATATGCTTATGGTTCATTACTTCTGGCAACAGGAGGGTCGCCGATCCACCTGCCTTTTGGCAGCGAGAAGATTATCTATTACCGTGGGTTGCAGGATTATCACCGCCTGCGGGCCCTCAGTGAGAAGGGGGAGTACTTCCTTGTGATCGGAGGAGGCTTCATCGGCTCTGAGATTGCTGCTGCTTTGACGATGGCGGGCAAGAAGGTCATCATGGTTTTCCCTGAAGAGGGTATCGGCGCAAAAGTATATCCGCAAGATCTTTCCCGGTTCATCAGTGACTACTACCGGCAAAAGGGTGTTGAGGTCGTAAGCGGGGACAGTGTGGGCAGTCTTGGCAAAGCTGGTGATCGCTTCTCTGTCCATACAAAAGGGGGTAGGGTTTTTGAAGTCGACGGTGTTGTGGCTGGAATTGGGATCAGGGCAAATACCGAGCTTGCCGTAGAAGCTGGCTTGAAAACAGACAACGGAATTACCGTTGACCGACAGCTGCAGAGTTCTGAGCCAGGTATCTACGCAGCTGGCGATGTGGCAAACTTTTTTCATCCCACCCTCAAGAGGCATGTTCGCCTGGAGCATGAGGACAATGCTGTGCAGATGGGCAGGCTTGCCGGGCGGAATATGGCTGGTTCGCACGACTCCTATACCCATGCTCCTATGTTCTATTCCGATCTTTTTGATCTGGGCTATGAGGCTGTGGGGGAACTGAGCAGCAGTCTGGAAACCCAAGCTGACTGGAAGGACCCCTATAGGAAGGGCGTCGTATATTATATGGAAGACGGTAGGGTGCGTGGGGTTCTGCTATGGAATGTGTGGGACAGTGTACCCTCTGCCCGTGCCCTGCTTGCTGAGCCTGGCCCGATCAAAGCTAAAGATCTTATAGGTAGGATATAGCTAGGAAGCGATATCCTTTTGCTGGCAATCTATTCTCGTCATGAACTGCCCTCTTGTACAGGAAGGCAGTTCATCTCTCTAGGGAGGGTCAGCTGGATTTTGGGAACCAGGCTTTTGTGTTGTTTGCGACTCTTACCAAGAGGAGCATTACCGGCACTTCAACCAGGACGCCCACCACTGTGGCGAGTGTTGCCCCTGACTGCAAGCCAAAGATTGAGATGGCTACAGCCACTGCCAACTCGAAGAAATTGGAAGCCCCTATCATCCCGGCAGGTGCTGCCACCTCATGGGGGAGATTCCAAGCTTTTGCCCAGAGGTAGGCGACAAAGAAGATGAAGAAGGTCTGCAGGATAAGGGGTATGGCAATGAGGAGTATGTGTACCGGGTTCTCGACAATGGTCTTGCCTTGGAAGGAGAATATGATGATGAGGGTAAGAAGTAGGCCGGTGATGGTCACGTTGCTGAATTTGGGGATGAAGGTCTGCTCAAAATACGCAAGTCCACGGTTTTTGGTGATGAGGACCCTGGAGAGCCATCCGGCACTAAGAGGGATTACCACAAACAATACGACTGAGAGAAAGAGCGTCATCCAAGGGATGGCTATGCCGCTGATGCCCAAAAGCAGGCCGACTATGGGGACGAATGCCACGAGAATGATCAGGTCGTTTGTCGCTACCTGCACCAAGGTGTAGGCAGGGTTGCCCTTGGTCAGATGGCTCCAGACGAAGACCATTGCCGTACAGGGAGCCGCTCCCAGTAGTACTGCCCCAGCAAGATACTCCTTGGCAAGAGCATGGGGTATGAGAGCCTTGTAGGCCACATAGAAGAAAAACATGGCGATGGCATACATGGTAAAGGGTTTTATGAGCCAGTTGGTAACCCACGTGACAACCAAGCCCCTAGGGTTCTGCCCAACCTGCCTGATGCTGGCGAAATCCACCTTCAGCATCATCGGATAGATCATCAGCCAGATAAGGATTGCTACAGGAATCGAAACATTCGCGTACTCAAAACTGGATAGGAAGGAGGGGACCTGGGGAAGATAAACCCCTATAAGGACTCCCACAGCCATACAGAACAATACCCAGATGGTCAAATATTTTTCAAAGAACCCAATATCAGCTTTGTTTTTTGTATCACTCATTCCTGCACCTCCTGCACTATGCTGATAGAATGACTATAGGTATCGTATTGATATATGTCAATATGATGATATGTTAATGATGAGGGCATACCCGTTTTCAATCGGATGGGGAGGGTGCTACATATTTCCATGCTCGCTTCTGTAGAGGCTCCTCCTGCGTTGGCCATCTTTGGGGTGACCTTCTATCGGGTCCTTTTGTTTCCTCCTCAAACCAAGGTGATACGAGAAAAAATACTTCGCATACCAAGGGTAAATATTGCAACTTGTTCTGTGAAAAAGTACAGTTTGTATGCAAGCTGACCTTGCGTACATAGCCATCCTTACTCCTGCGGCTTGTTGGAATACCCGTTTGATGCCTTTTTGGGGTACAAGTTCGGATCTGGTACCTCAAGGCTTCTGATCAGGGTATGAGGAAGTTTCTGATCGTCAAAATGCTATCTGCATACTATTTGCCAGGAGATGTCCCATGAAAATTCACAAGATTGTATTGTCTGCTCTACTCATCACTCTGCTTGCAGGGTGTGCCAGCATGACAGTGGAGCAAGTAATTTCCCCCGCATCGGTTGAAGAGGAAGAACCCGTCGACCTTAGCGGGTACTGGGAAGGTTCCTTGGCTGTCAGCCCCACCCATGCACTTCCCATTGGATTCTCCATCATCAGCGATGATGAAGCCCTGCTACAGATTCCAAGCCAAGGGCTGCGAGATTTCAGGGTGACTTCAATCGATGTTGAGCATACTCTTCTTACCATAGGGATCGAACCTTTGCAGGCGTCCTACACAGGGACCTATGATGTTGGGACAAACCAGATCGTGGGAACCTTTACCCAGATGGGGCAATCGCTGCCTCTGGTCCTCAGCTTGGGGGTGCTACAGGAGAAAAGACGGGCTCAGGACCCCGTACAACCTTATCCGTACATTTCTGAAGATATCACATTCACCCAGTCCCCTGAGGGTTTCCTCCTTGCGGGAACCATCACAAGGCCACACGGGGATGGGCCCTTTCACTCTGTAGTCCTGATCAGTGGCTCTGGATCTCAAAACCGTGACGAGGAGCTGATGGGACACAGGCCGTTTCTTGTATTGGCTGATGAGCTTACCCGTTCTGGTATTGTGGTGCTGCGCTATGATGATCGCGGGTTTGCAGAATCAGGAGGCGACGCAAGTGCAGCGACATCAATGGATTTTGCTGATGATGCAGAATCGGCAGTAGACCACCTCAAGACCTTACCTTATGTTGATGTCGGAAATATTGGAATAATCGGTCATAGCGAAGGTGCCATCATTGGCTCCATCGTTGCCCAAAGAGATACGGATGTGGCCTTTCTGGTCCTTATGGCTGGCTCAGGGGTCGATGGTGTGGCAGTGCTTGAGGACCAGACAGCAGCAATCCTCAGGGCCCAACAAACCCCTGAACCGGTTATTGCCCAGGCAGTCAGTGCTAACCTGGCCATCTATGCAACAGTTCTGGATGAGAGCAGATCCTTGGAAGTGAGGAAGGAGTCTGTTTTGCAGAGGCTCCTTGCATTGGGGCTGCCACCCGAGCAGGCGGCTGCCCAGATTTCAGCGCTGTTTTCTCCCTGGTACATGCAGTTCCTCACCCTTGATCCCGCTGACTACCTGCAAGAACTGGACATACCTGTGATGATCCTCAATGGTACAAAGGATACCCAAGTATCAGCAGCCCTTCATGTCCCTTCCATTGAAAGGGCCCTGTCCGCTGGTGGGAACAACCGCTATACGAC
>CAYMRN010000037.1:6422-9959 GCA_964392855.1 uncultured Sphaerochaeta sp. | reverse complement strand
CTGGACTTCAAGGAACCCTCCTACAAGTTCTCCTACTGTGAAAACTTCCTGAACATGATGTTCTGGACACCGGTCAATGCGTATGAGCCCGACCCGTTGCATGTAAAGGCCCTGAACATCCTGCTCATCCTGCATGCCGACCATGAGCAGAACTGCTCCACCAGCGCCGTAAGGCTTGTCGGCAGCAGTGAGGCAAACCTCTACGCCTCGGTAGCTGCAGGCTGTTGTGCCCTCTGGGGAAGCAAGCATGGGGGAGCTAACCAAGCGGTCCTTGAGATGCTCACCACCATCCTCAACGATGGGCTGAGCATCGAGGAGGTCATAGCGATGTCCAAGGACAAGGACAACCCCTTCCGCCTTTCGGGCTTCGGTCACCGTGTCTACAAGACCTATGACCCCAGGGCCAAGATTGCAAAGAGGCTCTGTGAGGAGGTGTTGGGATCGAACAGCAGGAAGGACCCCCTCCTCCAGCTGGCCCTTGAACTGGAGCGGATTGCCCTGAGTGACCCCTACTTCATCGAAAGGAACCTCTATCCTAACGTTGACTTCTATACCGGTATCATCTTCCACGCCATGGGAATACCCGAATCCATGTTTACCGTGCTCTTTGCCATGGGAAGGCTCCCAGGCTGGATAGCTCACTGGCTGGAGTGGAGACATGACCCGTACCAGAAGATCGGACGCCCTCGCCAGGTCTATTCAGGCCTTCAGAGCAGGGAGGTCATGCCGCTTGAAGACCGTTAAGGCCCTTATCTTTGACTTCAACGGCACGCTTTTCTGGGATACACCGTATCACCAGAAGGCGTGGGCCGCCATTGCCGACACATATGCCCGACACCCCTATACTGATGCAGAGATGCACCTGCTCAACGGCAGGACCAACAGCGAGACCATCTCATTTCTTGTAGGCAAGGACCTTTCGGACAGCGAGATTCGCCGTATCTCAGAGGAGAAGGAGGAGCTCTACATCAGGATGTGCCAAGAGGCGATGCCCCTCAGCCTAGCTGAAGGGGCAGTCCCCCTGTTTGAAAAGGCGCTGGAAAAGGGCATCAGGATAGCCATTGCCACCAGTGCAGGAAAAGAGAACATGGCCTGGTACAAGAAGTGGTTCTCCCTCTCCTCCTATTTCTGCGATGAGCTGATCATCACCGATGACAACAGGCGAGCCGGAAAACCCGATCCCGCCATATACCTGGAAACCCTTGCAGCACTTGGCTTTGAAGGAGATGAGTGTGTGGTGTTTGAAGATACGAAAAGTGGTATCCTCAGTGCATCAAGGGCTGGCATCACCACCATCTATGCCATCGCCAGCGTGGGGGCGGACATAGGGACAACAGCGGCCATGGTTGAAACCCATGGCCTGCTCTACAGCTTTGACCAGTTTGTCCTAGAGTAGGGAGAGCAAAAGCTCACCGAACGCCTTGGTACCCAACTTCTCACTGGGCATGTTCTCCCGCTCCATCATACGATGGAAGTCAGCGGTAACCTTCCCACTTGCCAGGGCCCTCTCAACTACAAGAAAAATCCTGTCAGCAGCACTGTCCCATCCTATGTGCCTGAGCATCATCTCTGCAGACAGGACCAGAGAGAGAGGATTGACGATATCCTTGCCAGCAATATCAGGGGCTGTCCCATGGGTAGCCTCAAAGATGGCAATCTTGCTGTTGGCGTTGATGTTTGCCCCTGGGGCAATCCCTATCCCCCCAACGGCTGCCGCCAACGCATCGGAGACATAGTCCCCATTGAGGTTCAGCGTAGCGATGACATCATACCGTTCAGGGGTGAGCAGGATATTCTGCAAGAATGCATCACAGATACAGTCCTGGATTACCAGGGCATCCATGCCCTCGCGCTTGATCGACACTACCCCTTGCTTGTCCTTCTTTGCCCCAAACTCCCTTTTAGCAAGCTCATAGCCCCATCTGAGAAATCCCCCCTCTGTGAACTTCATGATGTTCCCCTTGTGTACGAGGGTGACGCTCTTGCGCTTGTTCCTCAGGGCGTAGTCGATGGCACTACGGATCAGGCGCTCACTTCCCTCCTGGGAGACGGGCTTGATACCAATGGCGCTGGTCAGGGGGAAGCGTATGTTGGTGACACCCATCTCTGTTTGGAGAAAATCAATGACCTTCTCCACCTCGGGCGTCCCGGCCTCCCACTCTATGCCAGCATAGATATCCTCGGTGTTCTCCCGGAAAACCACCATATCGACCTTTTCAGGGTATTTTACCGGGGAAGGGACCCCACTGAAATAGTGCACGGGCCTGAGGCATACAAACAGGTCCAGGTCTTGGCGCATCGTGACGTTGAGGCTACGCATCCCCTCCCCTACAGGGGTGGTCAGAGGTCCCTTGTTGGCAACACGATGGGTCCTGATGGCATCGAGTGTCTCATCAGGGAGGTAGGAACCTGTCCTATCCTTTGCCTTCTGTCCGGCGAACACCTCCTTCCAGGCGATGCTTCGCTCGCCCTTGTAGGCCTTCTCGACAGAAGCGTCTACGACACTCCTCATCACAGCGGTGATTTCAGAGCCGACACCGTCACCCTCAATAAAGGGAATGATGGGATGGGAGGGAACCACTAGATTCCTACCCTCCATGGTTATGCTCTCTTGTCGCATCAGATGCTCTCCTTCAGGACGTTGAGCAGGCCACCTGCCAGCAACATCGCATGTTGGTCAGGGGTGATATCACAGAGCAGGGGAATGGATATGTTCCGGCTCCTATTCAGCAGGACAACCTTACCCTCCCCTATCTGGGTCCGTATGTCCTCAATGACAAGCTCATCACCCTGCTCAATCTTCGCATAGTCATTCTCGTTGCTGAAGGTCAGGGGGATGATACCGAAGTTGCAGAGGTTGTTCTGATGGATCCGCTCTATGGAGAGAGCGATCACCGCCTTGACTCCCAGATACATCGGGCATATGGCAGCGTGCTCACGGCTGCTGCCCTGCCCATAGGAGGTGCCGGCAACAATGAAGTTGTCCAGCCCCGCTTTCTGGTTCTCCTGGCAACGGGTGGCAAAAGCCGGGTCGATCGGCTCAAAGACATACTTGGAGTACTCTACAATATTTGATCGGTACTTGAGACGGGCTCCTGCAGGCATGATGTGGTCGGTGGTGGTCTTGTCGCCCACCTTGATGGTGGCCACGCCTTTCAGCTCCTGTTTCAGGGGGGTATTCTTGGGAGGGTCGCCAATATTGGGACCGCGCACTATCTCCACGGAACTTCCGTCCTCGGGAGGGAAGATCAGCATGGAGTCATCGACGAGGAATTTTGCAGGGACACTGACCTGGGGAAACGGAATTCCATGATCGGAGAGGGGGTCGGTGATCACCCCCGTGATGGCGCCAAGGGCAGCCACCTCAGGGCTTACCAGATAGACAAGACCACTCTTGGTCCCGCTTCGTCCCTCAAAGTTCCGGTTGTTGGTCCTCAGCGATACGCCGTTGGACCCGGGGCTCTGGTGGTTGCCGATACAAAAGCCACAGGCACTCTCAAGGATGCGCGCTCCGCTAGCGATGAGCTTGGCAAGGGA